>DASSJF010000011.1 GCA_035691305.1 bacterium | reverse complement strand
CGCGGTCTTGTCCCCCAGGCGCGCGATGACGGCGGCCGGCGGGCCGACGAACCGCAGGCCCGCGCGGGCGACGGCGTCGGCGAAGGCCGCGGATTCGGCGAGGAAGCCGTACCCCGGGTGCACCGCGTCCGCGCCCGACCGGCGCGCCGCGTCGAGCAGGCGGCCTTGGTGCAGGTAGCTCTCACGCGGGTCGGCGGGTCCGAGGTGCTCGGTGCGGCCGGCCAGCCGCGCGTGCGGCGCGCCGCGGTCCGCGTCGCTCGCGACGGCGACGGTCTCGAGGCCCAACTCGCGGCACGCCCGGATGATGCGTACGGCGATCTCGCCGCGGTTGGCGATGAGAACGCGGCGCAGCGGTCGGCCGGTCATACGCTACATCCGGAAGACGCCGGGACGCATGCCCTCGACCGGCGCGTTGAGCACGGCCGACAGCGCGAGCGCCAGCACGGTGCGCGTGTCCGGGGGGTCGATGATGCCGTCGTCCCACAGGCGCGCCGTGCTGTAGTACGGATCCCCTTCCGTCTCGTACTTGGCGAGGATGGGCTCGACGAGCGCCTGCTCTTCCTCCGGAGACAGCGTCCGGCCCTCCCGCCGCCGCTGGTCGCGCTTCACGGTCAGGAGCACCGTCGCGGCCTGCTCGCCGCCCATCACGGAAACGCGCGCGTTCGGCCACATCCAGAGGAACCGCGGATCGTAGGCCCGGCCGCACATCGCGTAGTTGCCGGCCCCGTACGACCCGCCGATGATCACGGTGAGGCGCGGTACGCCGCAGGTCGCGACCGCGTGCACCATCTTCGCGCCGGCCCGCGCGATGCCGGCCGCCTCGTACTGGCGGCCGACGATGAACCCCGTGATGTTCTGCAGGAACACGAGCGGGATTCGGCGCTGGCCGCAGAGCTCGATGAAGTGCGCGCCCTTCTCCGCGCTCTCGACGAACAGCACGCCGTTGTTGGCGACGACGCCGACCGGGATGCCGTGGATGCGCGCGAAGCCCGTGACGAGGGTCGTGCCGTACAGCGCCTTGAACTCCGCGAGGCGGCTGCCGTCCACGAGCCGCGCGATGACGTCGCGCGCGTCGAACTGCCGCCGCAGGTCCCGCGGCAGCAGGCCGTAGATCTCGCGCGGATCGTAGCGGGGGTCTTCCGGCGGCGTCAGGTCCAGCGCGGGCCGCTTCACGCGGTTGAGCGCGCCGGCGATGTCGCGCACGATCTCCATCGCCTGCGCGTCGTCATCGGCCATGTGATCGACCACGCCGCTGCGGCGCGCGTGGACGTCGGCTCCGCCGAGATCCTCCGCGGAGACCTCCTCGCCGGTCGCCGCGCGCACGAGCGGCGGCCCGCCGAGGAAGATCGTGCCCGTGCCGCGGACGATCACGGCCTCGTCCGCCATCGCCGGGACGTAGGCCCCGCCGGCGGTGCACGAGCCGAGCACCGCGGCGATCTGCGGGATACCCTCCGCGGAGAGCACCGCCTGATGGTAGAAGATGCGGCCGAAGTGCTCCCGGTCGGGAAAGACCTCCGCCTGAAGCGGCAGGAACGCGCCGCCCGAGTCCACGAGGTAGATGCAGGGCAGCCGGTTCTCGCGCGCGATGCGCTGGGCGCGGAGGTGTTTCTTCACCGTCACGGGGTAGTACGTGCCGCCTTTGACCGTCGCGTCGTTCGCGACGATCACGCACTCGAGCCCGCGCACGCGGCCGATACCCGTGACCAGCCCCGCGCCCGGCGCCTCTCCCCCGTACATCTCCCAGCCGGCGAGCGGCGAGAGTTCGAGCAGCGGCGACCCGGGATCGAGCAGCAGGTCGATGCGTTCGCGGGCGCTCAGCTTGCCCTGCTCGCGCAGCCGCCGGCGCGCCCGCTCGCCGCCGCCGGCCCGGACGAGGGCCAGTCGCTCCGCGAGGAGGCGCGCCAGCCCCTCGTGGTGCTCGCGGTTGGTTCGGAACTCGGGGGAGCCGACGTCAACGTGCGATTCGAGGACGCCCATCGCCGCGACCTATTCCGCCCCCGGCTCCGCGGGACCTCCGGCCGGAAGCCGCGAATGCGACGCGGCATTCAACGTCGGTGGTCGAGGATCACCTTGATCGAATCATCGGCGGCGGCGACGAGGCGGAATCCCTCGGCGACGTCCGAGAGGCCGAGCCGGTGCGTCACCATGTCGTCCACCGCGACGCGCCCCCGCGCGATCAGGCCGAGCGCCTCGGCGTAGTCCGCCGGCGCCGCACCGTAGGACGTGGTAACGGTGAGGTCCGTGCGGAAGAACGTCTCGTTGAAGGGCACCGCCGGGAACGCGTAGTCGGGGCCGGACGGCGCGAACAGCATCACGGTCCCGCCCGGCTCCGCGCAGCGCAGCGCCCCGGCGATCGCCGGGCCCGCCCCGGTGCAGACGATGACGAGGTCGGCCAGGCGGCCGTCGTTCGCCTCGCGCACCTGCGCCGTGAGATCGCCGCCGGGCCGGAACGCGGCGTCCGCCCCGAAGCGGCGCGCGGCCGCCAGCCGGTACTCCGAGATATCCGCCGCCACGACGCGCCGCGCGCCGGCGGCGCGTGCGAGCTTGATGTGGAGGAGCCCGATCATCCCGCTTCCCGCGACGAACACGGTGTCGTCGCAGCGGACCGGCGCGGTCCGCTGCGCCCGGACCACGCAGGCAAGCGGTTCGACGAAGACGGCCTGGTCGAACGACACCGTGTCGGGCAGCGGATAGACGCCGCGGTCTACGTGGATCGGTGTGAGGCGCGCGTACTCGACGAAGCCCCCGGGATCGAAATTGGTGCTGTGCAGCGTGTGGCACATCGTGTGGTGACCGCGGCGGCAGTGCCGGCACGTGTTGCACGGCACGTGGTGCGCCGCGGTGATGCGGTCGCCGGTCCGGTAGGCGCGGACGCCCTCTCCGACGACGGCGACGGTGCCCGCGACTTCATGGCCGAGGACAAGCGGCGCGCGGTGCCGGCGGTACCATTCCATGGCGTCGCTGCCGCAGATACCGCTCCGCTCGATCCGCATCAGCAGTTCGCCCGGGCCGATCGCGGGAACCGGACGGTCTTCGAGACGGACGTCGTGGTTCGTATAGTACACGGCCGCGCGCATCCGGCCGGCCGGCGCCGGAGCCGCGGCGGTCGCGCCGGCGGCCTCGCCGTCGGAGGCGGGCCGCCTCATCGCCTCGCGGCCGGTTGCGCCCCTTCCGCGGCGCTGCGCCGGAACAAGGCATAGGCATCCTGGGGCGACGCGCCGTCGTGGACGATCGCGCGGACCGCCTTGATCATCGCGACCGGCGCGGCGTGCTGCCAGATGTTGCGGCCCATGTCGACTCCCGCCGCGCCCTGGCGGATCGCGGACGACGTCAGCTCCAACACGTCCATCTCCGTGTCGAGCTTCGGACCGCCGGCGACGACGAGCGGCACGGGGCAGCCCTCCACCACCTTCTCGAAGCCGTCGCAGTAGTAGGTCTTGACGATCTGCGCCCCCGCCTCCGCCGCGATCCGGCAGCACAGCGCGAGATAGCGGGCGTCGCGTTTCTCGAGCTCCTTGCCGACCGCGGTCACCGCGAGCACGGGCATCCCGAACTCCTGCCCTTCGCTGACGAGGGCGCCGAGGTTGAGCAGCGTCTCGCGCTCGTGGGCCGTGCCGACGAAGACGGAGAGCGCGACCGCCGCGGCGTTCAACCGCACCGCGTCCTTCATCGTCGTCATGATGCCTTCGTTCGACAGATCGTCGGCGAGGATGCTCGTCCCGCCCGATACACGCAGCACGATGGGCACGCCCGCGCCGGGCGGGACGGAAGAGCGTACGACGCCCCGCGTGACCATGAGCGAGTCCGCAAACGGCAACAGCGGCTCGATCGTCTTGCGGGGGACTTCCAACTTGGACGTCGGTCCCATGAAGTAGCCGTGGTCCACGGCCAGCATTACGGTGCGGCCGGTGTCGGGCCGGATGATGCGGTGCAGTCGGTTACGCATGCCCCAGTCCATGCCGTGTCCTTTCGGTCCTGAGGCGGCGCACGCCTGCCCGCGGCTGAAAGCGCGGCGCCGAGGACAGTACATTCGTCCTCGGCGCCCTGCTCGACAGGATCGTCTCGTCCTCGGTTACTGCACCGGAATCTGCACCACCGTCACCGCGACGGACTGCGGCTGAGGACTGCAGGTCGGGCCCGGGGCCTGGCTGGTCGGTGGGGCGCCCACGCACGCGTTCGCCCCCTGCGATGGCGGCACGACCGTCGGCGTCGGGTTGTTCTTGCTGATCTCGACCGTGCGGAGCGGCGCCGCCGGCGAGTGGTTGATCGCGATGTGCCGGACCCCGGCGTACCGGGCCGCGATGTGCGGGATGGCGGCGTACCGGACCGGGGTGCGCCGGACCGCGATCTGCCGGACCCCGATGTCGCGGACCACCGTCCCCGTCCGGGCCGGTGTGAGCGAGCCGATCCCGAGGAGCGCGCACACGGCGAGACTTCCCGCGAAGAAGTGTTTCATGGCATCCTCTCGCGCTGTGACATCCTCAGTCCCGTATTTCCCCTTATCGGACCACATGCCGCGTCGGAGCGGCAACGTGGAGCCGGCACGCCGTGCCGGCCCCGCGGCGGGGGTGGGCGTGACATCCGGCGCCGACCGCCCAGGACCGGGTGCGAGGGGCGAACGTGCCCGCCGCCGGTTACTTGAAGACCGAGATTTCGATCTCTTTCGCGGTGATGAACTCGAGCAGCGCCGGCACACCCTGAACGGTCTGACGGATCGCGCGCTTGATCGCGGGGACGATCTCGTCCGGCTCGGTGACGCGCTCGCCGTAGCCGCCCAGCGCCTGTGCAAACGCCGCGTAGTTGCCCGAGATGTCGGTGCTGCGGTATTTTTCCGTGGAGACCGGCATCACCGGCAACTCGATCGCCATCGAGAAGTTGTTGAGCAGCACAGAAAGAATCGGGATGCGCTCCCGGACCGCCGTTTCGAAGTCCATCCCGGTAAACCCGATGGCCGCATCGCCCCAGACGTTGATGCAGAGTTTCTCCGGCGCGAAGAGTTTCGCGCCCATCGCGAGGCCGAGCCCGTAGCCCAGCTGGGTCGTCTTGCCCCAGCCGATGTAGGTCAGCGGCGCCTCCACCTGCCAGAACGGCGACAGCTGGTCGCGCGGGCTGCCGGCGTCGTGCGTGATCACCGTGTTGGCCGCGTCCACGGTCCGCAGCAAATCGCGGATGACGCGGTACGGCGATAGCGGGGTGTCGTCGGAGTTGAGCTTCGGGCTCCACTGCGCGAGCCAGGCTTCCCGACCGGCTTTGATCTCCCGCGCGACGGCCTCGGCGCGCCCCCGGCGCGGCGCCCGCACACGGTCCTTGACCGCGGCGAGCAGCGCCTCGAGGACGAGTCCGGCATCGCCGATCACGACATGGTCGGCCGGCAAGTCCTTGTTCACGTCCGCCGGGTCGAGGGTGGCGTGGATGATCGTCTTGCCTTTGGGCATCACGACCCCGTAGTTGGTCGTCGCGAAACTGCAGCCGATGCCGAAGATGACGTCGCTCTGCCGCAGAAAGTCGTGGACCGGTTTCGGCACCGAACGCCCGCCGCTGCCGAGCGACAGCGCGTGCGTCTCGGGGAACGCGCTCTTGCCCTGAAGGCTCGTCGTGACGGGCGCGCCGAGCCATTCCGCGAGGTCCTTGAGCTGACTCCACGCGCGCGCGTAGTGCACACCCTGCCCTGCGTAGATCACCGGACGCTCGGCTTCCACCAGCACCCCGGCGACTCGTTCGATCGCCTGCGGATCGGGACCGACGCGGACCGCAGCCGTGGGCCGGTAGTCCGCGGGGTCGGGGATCTCCGAAGCAAGCACGTCGGTCGGAAACTCGATGAGCACCGGGCGCGGCCGGCCGTTGCGTACCTGCGTGAAGGCGCGCCGCATCGCGTTGGGCGCCTCTTCGGGCAGCACCACCTGCTCCGCCCACTTGGTGACGTGGCGGTAGTTGAGCGCGGAGTTGAAGTTCGGGGCAACGTTGGTCAGACGCCGCGGGTAGCCGGCCGGCAGCACCACGATCGGGGACGAGTCGCCGTACGCCTGCGCGACGCCGCCGAAGGAGTTCTCCGCCCCCGGCCCGTGCTGCATCGCGAAGACCCCGATCCGCCGGCCCGACGACATCCGGCTGACCGCGTCGGCCATGTGCAGGCCGGTCCGCTCCTGGCGCACGATGATCGTTCGGATGTCCGCGACGGCCGCGGCTTCGATGATCGGGTTGACGGGATAGCCGATGAGAAACTCCACGCCCTCGCGCTTGAGGATCTGAGCGATCGCCGCTGCGACTTTCACACCCGATCCCCCCTGTTCGCCCTCCGACGGATCCGCAGGCAGGTTCTGGGGGGCGGCGGCGGGTTCCTCGGCTCGGCAGGAAGCCGCGCCGGCGGAGATCGATAGATATGCACATGCGGGTGTACTTTCTGCGGCACGGCATCGCGGCCGAGCGCGACGACTGGAAGGGCGACGACGCGGCCCGCCCCCTGACCGAGGAGGGCGTGGAGCGCACCGGCGCCGTGGCGGCGGCGCTCGCCGGCCTCGGTGTGGACGTCGGGGCGATCGTCACCAGTCCGCTGATGCGGGCGAGGCAGACCGCCGATATCGTCGCGCGGGCGCTGGGACGCACGTCCAAGGTCGTCGAAGACCGCCGGCTCGCACCGGGCTTCAATGCCGCGGGGCTCCGCGAGATCCTGCGCGATCATGGCGGCGAGGGAAACGTGATGGTGGTCGGACACGAGCCCGACCTCAGCGAGACCGTCGGCGCGCTCACCGGCGGAGGCCGCGTCGTGATGCGGAAGGCCGGGCTCGCCCTTGTCGACCTGCCTCACGTTCACGCGGAGCGCGGTGAACTGCTGTGGTTGGCGCCCCCGAAGATCCTGACGCGGCTCCGAACCCCGCGCAAGTAGCGCGCGCCGACCGATGCCGGGCGAGATCAAACCGCTGCGTATCGACCCGGTCGTCTCGGCGTCCGGCGCCGCGCCGCCGGCGAGGCCGCGGACGGCGGCGATCGCCCTGGACGACTCGATGACGGAGGCCGCGCGGAAGGTCCTGTGGCGGAACTGGAAGCGCGCCCACGCCGCGGAACCCGGCGCGCGTCGCGGCACGGACAGCGAGGACCTCCACGACCTGCGCGTCGCGGTCCGGCGCATGCGCGTCGCGCTTCGCCTCTTTCGGGGCGACCTCGACCGGGACGCGGTCCGGCCTATTCGCAAGAGCCTCCGGCGCACGGCGCGCGCCCTCGGCGCGGTTCGCGACCTCGATGTCTTCCACGACAAGGTGCGGCACTATCTCGACGCGCTGCCGGGGGACCGGCGTACGGAGCTCGACCCCCTCCTCGCCCTGTGGAGGGCCGAGCACGCCGGCGCGCGGGCCCGGTTGGTGAAGTGGCTTGACAGCCGCGCGTTCGCGCACTTCAAGGCCGAGCTCGGCGAGTATCTGCGCCGGCACGACGCGAAGCCGGATCGTCGCGGCGAAAGCCGGCGCGGCGGCGACCGCGTCCGCGACGCGGTACCGGTCGTACTGCTCCGCGGCTGGACATCCGTTCGAGGGTACGACGAATCAGTGAATACACCCGGCGCGCCGCCCGACGAGCTCCACCAGCTGCGTATCGCGTGCAAGCGCCTGCGCTACACGCTGGAGTTCTTTGTACGGCTGCTCGGCACGCCGGCCGAGCGCCTCATCGCACAGCTCACGAACGTCCAAGACCATCTCGGCAACCTGCAGGACGCCGTCGTCGCCTGCGGGATTCTACGGAACGTCCTGGCCTCGGGGGATTGGACCGGCGGCGACGGCGGGGCCGGGCGCTGCGCGCCGGCGGCGGTCGTGCCCGGCATCGCGGCCTACCTCGACGCGCGGCAGCGCGAGATCCAGACGCTCGTGCTGACATTTCCGGCGGTGTGGGGTCCCGTACGCTCCACGAAGTTCAAACAACAGCTGCTCGCCTTGACCGCGGACTGGTAACCCGGCTCGGAGCCGTCGAAGACGCGACCGAGGCGCTCCGGCGTCGCCTCGATCGCGTGACGCGGGCGGTCGCTCGGTTGGAACGCGCGGCCGGCGATCGATTCCGACGCTAGGGGTCGCTGTGGGGCGGGTTTAACGAACGATAAGGGTTCGCGGTCCGCCTGCTTTGTGAGCCATCTCCTCAACGCACTCGAGCACGAGATCTAGAGGCAGCCGGCCCTTTGTGCGCGCCTGCTGTCGAAAGTACTCCACGGTGCGATCGGAGAGGCCAAGATCGCGCAATTTTTTCACGGAGGCGTCAACCAGTGCGCGGCTCGCCGCTCCGCTGGACGAGGTATTGCGTCGTTCCCGGTCTGCCCGCGCACTGGACACTTGCGCCCACCTTTGGCCTGCCATGCCTTTCGGCAATGCTTATGGACCGAGCGCGCGATTTTAAGACCCGCGCGGTCGCGGGGTGCGGCTCCTACTGGCGGAGCAGGATGGCCTCGAACCCGTCGTTCCGCAGTCGGTCGGCGAGACGTTCCGCGGTCGGCCGGTCGAAGACACCGATGATCCAGACCCGGTGCGGCGGCCCGGTTGGGACGTCGACGATCATCGCGACGTAGTCGTGGGAACGCAACTGACGCTCGAGATCTTGCGCGTACTCGAGTACGTTGAATGCGCCGATCTGCAGATGGTAGCTCGCGGCCGGCGGCGTCTGCGATTGCCGCATCGGAGGCGCGGGCGTGCTCGTCTGCTCAGCCGCAACGGGAAGCCTGGACGGCGCGGGAGTACGCATCGCGGAAATACGCGCGGTGGGACGCGTCGCCGTATCCACGCGCGATACCGAGGGCAGGTGAACCGACACGCCGCTCGAGCGCGCCAAGATCTCTCCGAAGAGATACGCCGACGCCATCGCGGCGCACACGATTAGAATGAACGCCACTCGGTGGATGCGCCGGGCCGCTTCGGGCCGAGGGGGGGTCGACGAACTTGAAGCCGACGGACCGGACCGTGCCGCTCCCTGTTCGATCCACAACTGGCGAAATTCCACCATGAGCTTGAGGATCGCGTTATCGTTGGTTTCGCTCTCGTGTCCCATTTTGGTCGACCCGCCGGCAAAGTAGGTCGGACGCCTCTCATTCCTATTCCAGCGACGTATAACATCGCTCTCGCCCGGCTCATATCCTCTCGCAGATCGTACCGCCGCGACAGTCTCGCTGCAGGAAAACGCCACAAAAAGTGCGCAGAGCCGCCGCGGCTCAAGGAGTTCTCGCCCGATGCGCCAAGTTCACCGGCAGCATAGACACTCTTCTGACTCAGAGGGTGCCGAGATGGCGTGGTTCGGTAAGAAGACGCGGGAGCCGGACGTGGACACCGCTCCGGAGGTCCTGACGGTACGCGACCAAACGGTGCGGGACCTCATGCGATTCTTTCTTGAACGTGGGACCTCGGTGCCGGATGCGATCCGCTACAGCGCGTTTTTCGTCGGGTTCGCCGTGGCACATCTCGCGTCGATCAAAGGCGCGGCCGCAGACGACTCCGATCGCCGGCGGCTCGTCCAGATGGCTCAGGACGCCATGGAGGAGGGCATGAGCGCGGTCGGCGCGGCGCTCGACTCCGAGATCGGAAAGATCCTCAGGGCCCACCAATACATTTGAATGCCTTGCTGAAGAGAATTCGAGGCGGTGGTGTTGGCGGTGTCTAAATCAAACAGTGTCCGCGCCAAAGCCGGTCTGCCGTGGCCCGAGAGCGGCATTTACATGTGCGACAAATGCCATGCGCAGCAAGCGGGCCAGACGGGGGTGATTGCTACCCGCTGCGCCGTCCTGCGCGGGGTACATCAACGGCCGTGTAACTGTGCCTACTTTGTCCTAGTCGATCGCCCCGGCCCGATGGAATAGCCGCTCGACGTGCGGCCAACGCCCGATCCCGCTCGTTGTTGAGCGACTAATGTAGGTTAAGGTTGAGTCACACGCAGGGGAGAGCGGCCGGTTATCCGGCTGCTCTCCCCATGCGCGGTATCCGGAATCCGCGGAAAGCCGCCGGCTGCCTTACCCGACGACGCGGACGTTGCTCGCCTGGGGGCCCTTTTGCCCCTGGGTGGCTTCGTACTCGACCTTTTGGCCTTCGTTGAGGGTCTTGTAGCCCTCGCCCTGGATTGCGCTGAAGTGCACAAAAAGGTCCTTGCTGCCGTCTTCAGGAGTAATGAAACCATACCCCTTCTCGCCGTTGAACCACTTTACCGTACCTGCTGCCATTCTGCACCCACCTTGTAAATCGTGCTACCAACCGACTCTGCAGTCGTGCTGATGCTTGTGCAGTATGACACGTCCCGTCCGCATGCGCAAGGAAGGGCCGGTTGAGACCCGTCGGTTGCCGGGCGTCAGGTCGGTCGTGACTTACCGCGATCACGGGAGCGTGTTCTGTACGTCTGTATGTGATCGAGGATGACCCGCTCATCGCGCCGACTGAACCTCAGTTCAGCCTGAGGAGGTCGCCGCGTCACTTCGCCTGAGGTGATCCGCCAGCCGCGGTGGATCATCGCGTTGATGGCGGCGAGGGCCGGTTCAGTTCCGCGGAAAACCAGGCTGTGTGATCGCGATCGAGCGACACCGGGATCTGTCCAGTTGCCGTCGAGGTACCCGCGAAGGAACGGGGCCATGAACTCTAGCGGGAAATCCTCCAGCACGGTCGGATCGTCACCGTGGACCTCCGAGGGAATACCCCACCGCACGAGAGCGTCGCAGAGACTTCGGTCGCGGATGTAGAGTTGCCAGCCGAGGAGGCTGCTGCGGCAGGATTCGGTTCGCACTTGCGGCGTCGCGAGATCCGCCAAGAGAATCTGCATGTACTCCTGCGACCGGTGCCCCAGTGTCACGATGAGCGCGGAGGACGCGCCTTGCCCGACGACCCGGCCAGCGGCAGTGAGAAATCCCACCCAGTACACCTGGATGTCCGCCGGCGGAAGCCCCGTATCGACGGCGACATGGTTGAGCAACTGGGCGGGATCCGACAACCGGGCGTCGGCGACGGGGACGAGCATCTGCTCCACAATCTTGAGCGGAGTGCCGAAGGCCTGCGCGATCTCCGCCGCGTTCTTGCCTTTACGGGCCGCAGAGCGAATCTGCACCGTGCGCTGCCGGACTTCGAGTAGATTCTGGCTGAAGCGCCTCTGGATATTCACGAGACCTCTACATCGCTTGCCGGGTCAGCGGGGTCCTGCTTGGGAGGGACCGGTGAAGGTGTGGGGGGAGGTTCGGATGACGCACCCGGTGGAGACACTAGGATATTCTTTCGGGCATGCTTGCGTGCCAACTTGGCATCGCGTTTTGTCTGCTGTCTCAGCTCGCGTGCTCGTTTCGCGGCGTTGTAGTTCGGACGCTTCAAGTATCACGCTCCCTATATCCGACTATTCTCCACTATAGCACGCCATCGGGCAGGCGGCCGTCCCTCGCCGGGAGCGGGCCGGCGCCTGCTACGGGTCGTCGCCCGGTCGGTCCGGGTTACTGAGTGCAGGGTCGCAGCAGTGGAAACCGCGTCCGACGGACGTCCCCCAGAGGGTGTTTCCCCTCGATGCTCCCGTAACTCGAATAGGGGGCCGATGCTCTTTTGTTGTCCGTACAGGTCCTCTACATTCGAGGCAGCGACACACAAACGTCCGGTAGTGACGGAACGGTTCTCTATGACCTGGCACTCCCACGCAGGAAAGGACGGTCCAGTGCTACGAGGCGAGCACGTCTGGACAACGCGCCAGGGCAACTACACCTACACGATCCTCATCGAAGACCATCCCGCGAGCCGCGGATATGACTGGAAAATTGTCAGGGTATCCGCAATGTCCAGCGCCCTCGTACATGCTGCGGTCGCCGCGGAAGGTTGGGCGCGGAATCGCGAAAAGGCCATCGAGACCGCGGAAGCACTTATCCAAGCGGTCATGAAGCAGAACCTCGATGCGGACACTGGTGAGCGCCTCAACGGGGCACGTCCCCACCGCACACCTACTGTGATGTGACCGAACGACTGCGCCGGCAGTCAAGCCGGGACAGTCGATCGTACCGGCTACGCTCAGGCGGGGGGCGGTTCGGGGCTGATGGGCAGTCTCCGGCCGACGTAGCGGGTGCCCCGCTTGTTCAGGGCCCAAATCTTCCATCCGCGATCGGACAATCGAAACGGCACGTGCTGCGCGAGAAAGTCCACGTACGCACGACACGTCGTGTTCAACTCTGCGAAGGGTAGAGAAAAGAAGACCGAAACGGTTGACCGCTTTGCCAGCCGCGCGAAAGCGTAGGAAGCTCCAAGGACCCGTCCGCTCCCGGCCGCCTGCCCAAGGTAGTGGGACGGGCCCTGAAACGGAAGTATCGTCCGAGTGTGCGGATCGACGAAGCGAAACTCCGCCGTCAGATTCAACGTCAGCGGGGCCAGCCTGGCGTCCGGGAACGAGCGGACGGCGTCCAAGTCCTGGAGCAACAGCGTCAGGTCCGCCGTTGTCGCCGACCACTGGCGACCCATGGCCGCGCCGACCCTGCGCGACCTCTTCATGGGAAATTGGGCCGAAAATCTCCGCTTGAGCGGCTGCAACGTAGCGTCCGGAGTATCTCCGTCCTCAAGCAACTCAACGATGATATCGCGCGGTCGGTCAAAATCGGTGCACCGCCCAAGGAACCGCTCGATCAGTGTCCAGGCTGCTGTGAACCCGCGGCTTCGCAGCCTGTGAGCCCCGCCACTCGCGATGGGAAGGCCATCGTATGTAATTAAACCGCGCACCCCCGTAGGTTGATAAGCGGTGCCCAGTAGCGGATGATCCTACCTTGGCGGCACGTACATTTCGTTCACGCGGCTGTAGGTGCCACCGGGCCGGCGCCAGGGAAACATCTTCCGGTCCTATTGGCCGCCCGCAGCGGACTTGCCTTGCCGCTCCGGAGGGGTTTCAGGACATGCGCCGAAAGTGCGGGGAGCGGCCGGCCTTGCCCTGGGGCGACATCCAGACGCGACTAACGAGAAACACGGTGCTCATACTCGTACCAGCGCGGCGAGGGAGGAGACCGGATGGTACATTGGCTGAGGTCGCTTCAGAACCGTCGGATGT
>DASSJF010000010.1 GCA_035691305.1 bacterium | reverse complement strand
GCGTACGATCACCAGCAGCGTGAGCGTGCAGATCCGCGTGACCTGCGCGCCGCCGCCGGCCGCGGAGTGCTGGGCGTCGGCGTCGAGCGAGGACCATAGGCGGTGCAACTCCCGCTCGATCGCGCCGACGTCGACCCGTTCGGGGACGCCGGCCGCGCTGGTGACGTTCAGAGCCTCCGCCACCGCCGTCCGTCCCGCTCGACGATCGTGCGAGCCGCCTCCGGTCCCCAGGTCCCGGCCTCGTACGGCATCACGGGCGGCGGAGGATCCGTCTTGTCCCACCACGTCAGCAAGGGTTCGAACAGCTCCCACGCGGCCTCGACCTCGTCGCGCCGCGTGAACAGCGTCGGGTCCCCGAGCATGCAGTCGAGCAAGAGGCGCTCGTACGCGGTCAATTCTTCGCCGCCGAACGCGGTGCCGTACTGGAACCCCATGTTCACCGGACGCAGGCTCATCGCGGTCCCCGGAGCCTTCGCGATGAACCGCAGCGCGATGCCTTCGTCCGGCTGGATGTTGAGCGTCAGCAGATTCGGCTCCCCCCCGCCGCCGGAGAAAAGCGGCAGCGGCGCCTGCTTGAACTGCACGGCGATCTCGGTGGCGCGCTTGGGCAGCCGCTTCCCGGTGCGGAGGTAGAAGGGCACGCCGGCCCACCGCCAGTTGTCGAGGAAGAGGCGCATCGCGACGAACGTGGGCGTCCGCGAATCCGGCGCCACGCGCGGTTCGGCCCGGTAGCCGCGCACGTCCTGACCGCCGACGACGCCCGCCGCGTACTGGCCGAGCGCCACCTCGGAATGCACGTCCTCGTCGGTCAGGCGCCGGGCCGCGCGCAGCACCTTCACCTTCTCGTTGCGCACCTCGTCCGGTTCGATCGCCACCGGCGCCTCCATGGCGACCAGCGTCAACAGCTGCACCATATGGTTCTGGACGATGTCGCGCACCACGCCGGCGGTCTCGTAGTAGCCGGCACGGTCCTCGACGCCGCCCGACTCGGCCACGGTGATCTGTACATGGTCGATGTAGTGCTGGTTCCACAGCGGCTCGAAGATGCCGTTGGCGAACCGGAAGACCAGGATGTTCTGGACGGTTTCCTTGCCGAGGTAGTGGTCGATGCGGTAGATCTGGCCTTCCCGAAAGACCCGCAGGAGCGTCCGGTTCAGCGCCTGCGCGCTCTTCAGGTCTCGGCCGAACGGCTTCTCCACGATGGCGCGCGTCCACGGCCGCCGCCCGTCGCCGCCCGCGCGGGTCGAACCCGCGCGCTCGACGAGCCCGTGCCGGTCGAGCTGCTGGATGATGTCGCCGTAGAACTCGGGCGCGGTCGCGAGGTAGTACAAGCGGTTGCCGGACGCCCCCCGCTCCTGGTCGGCGCGCTCCAGCGCGGCGCGAACGCGAGCGTAGCCCTCGGAATCGTGAAACTCCGCCTGGACGTAAAAGAGGCCCTGCGCAAACGCCTCCCACAGCGGCTGCCCGCCGCCGTCCGCCGAGGGGCCGAGGATCGCCTGCGCCATCTCGGCGCGGAAGACTTCGTCGGTCTTCGGGCGGCGCGCGACCCCGATGACGGTGAGGTTCGGCGGCGCCATCCCGAGCCGCGCGAGCGTGTACAAAGACGGCATGAGTTTGTCGTGCGTGAGGTCGCCGGTGGCGCCGAAGATCACGACCGCGCAGGGGTCCGGGACGCGCCGCAGGCGCAGGCCTTCCCTCAGCGCGAACTGGGCCGAGACCGTGCTCATCCGCTACTTCGGCTTGGTCGCGTGGCCGCCGAACTGCTTCCGCAGCGCCGCGATCACCTTGTCGCCGAAGTCCTCGTCCTCGCGGGAGCGCAGCCGCTGCAGCAGCGAGAGCGTGATCACCGGCGCCGGGACGTTGCGGTCGATCGCTTCCTGCACCGTCCAGCGGCCTTCCCCGGAGTCCTCGACGTACCCGCGGATCGTCTCCATGTTGGGGTCGCCCGTAAACGCCCGCTCGGCCAGCTCGAGCAGCCAGGATCGCACGACGCTGCCGTGGTTCCACAGCGTGCTGATCTTGCGGAGGTCCAGCCGGAACGGCGCGGCGTGGAGGATCGCGAAGCCCTCGGCGTAGGACTGCAGCATCCCGTACTCGATGCCGTTGTGGATCATCTTCACGTAGTGGCCGGCGCCGCTCGGGCCCGCGTGCAGGTAGCCGTCCTCGGGCGCGAGGTCGCGGAACACCGGCTCGAGCATCTTAACCGGTTCCGGATCACCGCCGACCATCATGCAGTAGCCGACCTCCAGGCCCCAGATGCCGCCGCTCGTGCCGGCGTCGATGTACTGGAGTCCCTTCGCCTTGGCGGCCGCCGCGCGCCGGATCGAGTCGCGGTAGTTGGAGTTGCCGCCGTCCACGATGACGTCACCCTTCTGAAGCAGCGGCGTCAGCTCCGCGATCGTCTGTTCCACCGGATCGCCCGACGGAACCATCATCCACACGATGCGCGGCGGCTGTAGCTGGCCGACCAGTTCGGCGATCGAGGCGGCCGGGGTCGCGCCGTGGGCCTTCACCTCGGCCCGGACCTCGGCCCGGCGCGCAAACACCGAGATCGTGTGCCCGCGCTGCAAGAGGCGGGTGACCATGTTGCCGCCCATTCGTCCGAAACCGACGAACCCGACCTTCACCGGCGCCCTCCCGCCTTGACGTCCTGCGACCGCGAGGCGATCGCCTTCGTCAGCTGGTTGAACGAATCCGCGAACGATTGCACGCCGGCGTCGAGGACGGCCTGCGTGACCGCGTCGATGCTGAGCCCGACCTCGCGCAGCTTGGCGAACACGCGGTCCGCCTCATCGACACCCCGCGTCACGGCGTCGGGCACGACCCGCCCGTGGTCCCGCAGCGCTTCGATCGTCTGCGGCGGCAGGGTGTTGATGGTGTCGCGGCCGACGAGCGTCTCGACATACAGCAGGTCCGGGTACGCCGGGTTCTTGGTGCTGGTGCTGGCCCACAGCGGCCGCTGGACCCGGGCGCCCCGGCCCGCGAGCGCCTGCCACCGCGCGCCGGTGAAGGTCTGCTGGTACAGGCGGTACGCGAGCTTGGCGTTGGCCACGGCCACCTTGCCGCGCAGCGCCCGGAGGGTCTCGGCCTGTTCGGGCGGAGCCGCCGCGGCGCGCGCCTCCAACCGCTTGTCCGCTTCCGTGTCGATCCGGCTCACGAAGAAGCTCGCGACGGACGCGACCTGATGAACGGGCTCGCCCGCGGCGACCCGGCGCTCGAGCCCGCGGAGGTACGCCTCCTGGACGCGGCGGTAGGCCTCGATGGAGAACAACAACGTGATGTTGATATGCCGGCCTTCCGCGATCATCTCCTCGATCGCCGGGTAGCCCTCCGGCGTCCCCGGGATCTTGACCATGACGTTCGGCCGGGTGATCAGGCTGTTCCAGCGCCGCACTTCCTGGATCGTGCCCGGCGTGTCGTGCGCGAGGAGTGGAGAAACTTCGATCGACACGAACCCGTCCGCGCCGCCCGTCGCGTCGAACACCGGGCGCAGCGTATCGGCGGCCCCGCGTATGTCGTCGACGACGACCGCTTCGTAGATCTCCGTCGTACTCTTACCCTCGGCGGCGAGCTTCGAGATCTGCTCGTCGTAGTCGTGGCTGCCGGTAATCGCCTTCTCGAAGATCGTTGGGTTGCTCGTCACGCCGCGAATGCCCGTCTCGACGAGACGGCGGAGCTCGCCCGATTTCAAAATGCCCCGGTGCATGAAGTCGAGCCAGACGCTCTGCCCGGCGTCGAGGAGCGCCCGGATCGGATCGGCGCCGCCCTTCGCGCCGCGAGTGCTGTCGGTCATCGCAGTGCCCTCCCTGTCTCGGCGGTGCGGGTGCGTTCAAGCGACGCTCTGCCCGCCGCCACGACATGCTCGACCGTGAATCCGAATTCTTTCAGCACCGTGGGACCGGGCGCGGACGCGCCGAACCGGTCGATCCCGATGATCGTGCCTTCGGCGCCGACCCACCGGTCCCACCCGAACGTCGCCGCGGCTTCGACGCTCACCCGCGCGCGGACGTCCGGCGGCAGCACCTGGTCGCGGTACTCCTTCGGCTGCGCTTCGAACAGCTCCCACGACGGCATCGACACGACGCGGCAGTGCACGCCGTCCGCCGCGAGCCGCTGGTGCGCCTCGAGGGCGAGCGGCACCTCGGAGCCGGTGGCGATCAGGATCAGTTCGGGTTTCCGGCCCCCGTCCTTCCCGGCGGCATCCGCCAGCACGTACGCGCCCCGGGCGGCGCCCGCCGCCGGCGCGAGCGTGCCGCGGTCGAGCACGGGGAGCTTCTGGCGCGAGCAGACGATCGCGGTCGGCCCGCCGGTGCGGCGCAGGGCCGCGCGCCATGCTTCCACGGTTTCGTTGGCGTCCGCGGGCCGCAGCACGACCAGATTCGGAATCGCCCGCAGGCTCGCCAGGTGCTCGATGGGCTGGTGCGTCGGTCCGTCCTCGCCGAGGCCGACGCTGTCGTGGGTCCACACGTAGATCGCGTCGAGGTCCGAGAGCGCGGCGAGGCGCACGCTCGGGCGCATGTAGTCAGAGAAAACAAGGAACGTCGCACCGTACGGCCGGACGCCGCCGTGCGCGGCCATTCCGTTGAGCGCGGCGCCCATCGCGTGTTCGCGGACGCCGAAGTGCACGTTGCGGCCGGCATAGCTCCACGGGCCGCCGGACGCACCCTGAACGCCGTCGTGCGGCGCGTCGGGACTTTCGAAGTCGCCCTCGCCCTTGAGTTGGGTCATCGTGGACGGGTCCAGGTCCGCCGAGCCGCCGACGAGGTTGGTCACGAGGGGCGCGAGCGCGTTCATCACTTTGCCCGACGCGTCGCGGGTCGCCATCGGCTTCTCCGCCGCGCCGAAGGACGGAAGTTTGGACTCCCAGCCGTCCGGCAGCCGGCCCGCAAGCGCCTGGTCGAACTCGCGGGCCAGGTCCGGAAACGCGCGGCGGTACGCGTCCATCCGCCTCCGCCACTCCGCGGCAAGCCCCTCGCCGCGCGGCACCGCGCGCCTGAACACCTCGAGCGCGTCGGCCGGAATGTAGAATGTCTTGTCCTCCGGCCAACCGTAGGCGCGCTTCGTCGCCTTGACCTCGTCCTCGCCGAGCGGGTTGCCGTGCGCCTCGAACGAATCTTGCTTGTGCGGGCTGCCGAAGCCAAGGTGGGTGCGCACCGCGATGAGCGACGGCTTGGACTCCTCCGCCGCGGCCGCCGCGATCGCGCGCTCGAGGGCCTCCAGATCGTTGCCGTCGTCGACGTGCTGGACGTGCCAGTTGTATGCCTCGAACCGGCGGCCGACGTCTTCGTCAAACGTGACGGACGTCGTCCCCGACAGACTCACCTGGTTGGCATCGTAGAGCACGATCAGGCGTCCAAGCCGGAGGTGCCCGGCGAGCGACGCCGCCTCCGCGGCCACGCCTTCCATTAAATCTCCGTCGCTCGCGATCACGTACGTCCGGTGGTCGACGATCGCATGCCCGGGCCGGTTGAACCGCGCCGCGAGCCAGCGCTCCGCGATGGCCATCCCCACCGCGTTCCCGAACCCCTGGCCGAGCGGTCCGGTGCTCACCTCGACGCCGGGCGCGCAGCGGCGCTCGGGGTGACCGGGCGTGCGGCTGCCCCACTGGCGGAACTGCTTGATGTCGTCGAGCGTCAGGTCGTATCCGGTCAGATGCAGCATGCTGTACAGCAGCATGCTGGCGTGACCGGCCGACAGCACGAACCGGTCGCGGTCGGGCCAGTCCGGATCCTTCGGACTGTAGCGCATGTGCCGGGTCCACAGCAGGTAGGCCATCGGCGCTGCGTCCATCGGCGCACCCGGGTGGCCGGAATTGGCCTTCTGGACCGCGTCGATCGACAGGGTCCGGATCGTGTTGATGCAGAGTTGATCGATGGTCTGCGTGCCGGTCGGCATACTCTACTCCCGGAGGCCGTTGTGGCGCACGCGGTACCCGCGGTACAGGCTGCGCGTCACTGTTATTGTTCCATGATTGCCGGGACTCGCGGCCGTCAACGCCTATTCTACGATTGCAGAGCGCCGGCTGTCACGGCGTGAATCCCCCCTCGGGCGCCCTCCGCCACGAGCCGACGCGCTGCCGGGGTTTCAGCCGGAGGTTGGAAGTCCTGCCTGGCCCGACGCGGTGCCGTTACGCCGTCCCCTCGGCGCGCCGCGTCTCGAGCGACCGTTCGACGCGGGCGTGGCGCGCGCGCGCGTCTTGGTAGACGGCGTGGCGCGCCGCGTCCGCACGGACCGTGGCGGCACGGGGGACCGGCATCTCCTCAATCCGCGCCGCGCCGAGCGCCTCGAGCGCGAGCAGCGCGGCGCCCCGGCTGCTGCCCTCGTCTTCCGCGGATCGCACGATGTCGTGCGCGAACACATCCGCGAAGATTCGCAGCCACGCCGGCAGGTGGGCCAGCGCGCCGCCGCTCGCCACGATCTCCCGGATGTCCGGCGCCGCCGCGCCCAGCGCGTCCCAGACGGTCGCGAGCCGGTAGGCCACCGCCTCGAGTCCGGCCTGCAACAGATCGAGCGGCCGCGTCGATGCGGTGAGGCCGAACACCGCGCCGCACGACGAGACCGGCCAATCCGGACTGCGCTCGCCCGAGAAAAACGGCAGGACCGTAAGGCCGTGCGCGTCCGGCGCGCGCTCGAGCAGCGCGGATTCGATGCCGGACGGATCGCCGAGCGCGAGCGTGTCGAGCATCCACCGGTAGACGCTGCCGCCGTTGGTCACGGCCCCGCCGGTCAGCACGCGTCGCCGGTCGGCGCGGTACACCCACAGCGCCCGCGGCACCTCAGGCACGTCGCCCGGCCACATCACGCGGAGCGCCCCGGACGTGCCGAGGCTCAGCGCCGCCCGCCCGCGCTCGGAGCAGCCGGTCCCGATGTTGCTGAGCGCGCCGTCCCCCGCCGCGGGCAGCCAGGGAATCCGGGCGAGCGCCGGCCAGCGCGTCGCATACTCGGCGCTAAGTCCGGCAAACGGCGCATCGAGATCCACGAGCGGCGAGAGCCGTTCGGGGGAAAGTCCCAGCGCCGCGAGGACCTCACCGTCCCAGTCGCAGCGCCGGAGGTCGAGCATGCCGGTTCCGGACGCCATCGAGATGCTGCACGCGGCGCGTCCGAACAGACGCAGCGTCAGGTATTCTCCGATGCCGAGCCACGTGCGCGCCGAGGCGAAGGCGCCCGGCCGCTCCGTCCGCAGCCACAGCAGGCGCGCCGGCAGGTAACTCGTGTGGAAGACGCATCCGGTGCGCCGCCGCACCGTCTCCTCGTCGAGGCGCGCGCGGAGGACGCGGACGGCGGCGCGGCTGCGCCCGTCCGCCCACGAATACAGCGGCGTCACAGGACGGCCGTGGCCGTCTACGCCGAGCACGCTGTGCCAAAACGTGGAAATTCCCACCGCCCGGATCTCCGCGGCGGTGGGGCCCGCGCCGGCCATCGCCCGGTCGATCGCCGCGCAGGCGCCGGCGACGAGCGCGTCGGCATCGGCCTCGACGCCGCCGTCCGGTGTGTGCCGCCATACGGTCGGCGCCCGCCCTTCTGTACCGGCCACCTCGCGACCGAGGCGGTCGTATACGATCGCCCGAAGCGATCCGCTGCCGAGGTCGAGCGCGAGCACGAGAGGGCGCTCCGCATCGCGCGGGGCTGCTTGGGTCACGGGAAGGAGGTTTCCGCCCTCCGCGCCAACCCCCTTGTATGCATCACGAGGGTTCGTCGCATCGGGACCACCCGTCCAAGCCGGGCGGCATCCACGCGCTGCTGCGACTGCCCGATCACGGAGAGCGGTTCGAAGAGGAGTGGACCGTTACCAAACAGCGCATCGAGCGCGTCGGCGCGACACCGGTGCCGCGCGAGACGGAGCCGGCCGGAGCGCCGCGGCTCTACCGCGGCGACGCCTAGCCGGCCCCGCCCCGCGTCCGTAACCCCGTCCGGATGAGCCTGCCCTGGGAGCTCTCCCTCAGCGAGGCCGCCGCCGCGATCGCGGCGGGACGCCTCTCGCCGGGCGAACTGCTCGACGCAACGCTCGACCGCATCGAACGCGTGGATCCGCGCGTCCACGCGTGGGCGCGCGTCCGCGCCGACGACGCGCGCGCCGCGGCCCGCAAGGCGACCGGCGGCGCGCTGCGCGGCATTCCGATCGGCGTCAAGGACATCTTCTATACCGAGGGCGTGGAGACGTCGTGCGGCTCGAAGATCATGGCGGGGTTTACGCCCGCGTACGATGCGACGGCCGTCGCCCGCCTGCGGCGCGCCGGCGCCGTCATCGTGGGTAAGACGCACACGACGGAATTCGCGTCCTTCGATCCATCGCCCGCCCGCAACCCGTGGGCGCTCGGGAACACGCCGGGCGGGTCGAGCAGCGGCTCGGCCGCCGCGCTCGCGGCGCGGATGTGCCAGGGCGCGCTCGGCAGCCAAACGTCCGGATCGATCTGCCGGCCGTCCGCGTTCTGCGGTGTCGTTGGGCTCAAGCCGACGTTCGGCCGCGTAAGCCGCTACGGCGTGCATCCGCTCGCGTGGACGCTCGACCACCCGGGCCCGATGGCCCGCACCGTTCACGACGTCGCGATGCTGTTCGACGCGATCGCCGGGCCGGATCCGAACGACCCCAGCACAGTCGCCGCGCCGTCCGCGGCCCGCGCCGCGGATGAGCTCGACGACGCGCGCGCGAGCGACGCGGCCGTCCGGGGACTGCGGGTCGGTGTGCCGGACCGCTACTTCAACGAGAACCTCGACCCGGAGGGCGCGACCGCGTACCGCGAGGCGCTGCGGGTGCTCGGCGACGTCGGCTGCCGCGTGGAGAACGTCCGGCTGCCGGACCTGTTCGAGGCGGCGATGGACGCCCACGAGATCATCCACAACACCGAGGCCGCGGCCGTCCACGCCGACACTTACCGCGCGCGCCCTGACGACTACGGACACAGGCTCCGTGCGATCATCGAAACGGGCTTCCACGTCCCGGCGCCCGCCTACCTGCGCGCGCAGCAGATCCGGACGCTGCTGATCGAAGAGATGCGCGGCCTGCTGCAGACGGTGGACGTGCTCGCCACGCCATCGGCGCCGGGGCCCGCGCCGGCGGGCCTTGCCAGCACCGGATCGCCGGTCTACAACCGGCCGTTCAGCTTCCTTGGCTTCCCGAGCGTCACGGTGCCGTGTGGATTCACCAACGCGGGGCTGCCGCTCGGGCTGCAGCTTGGCGGCCGGCCGTTCGATGAAGTGACCGTTCTACGGCTCGCCGCGGCGTATGAAACGGCGACCTCATGGCGCGCGGCGGTGCCGGTGCTCTAGACACCACGCACAAGGCGCGTCGCATTCGCCTTGCGAACCGGACGCGATCTACCGCAGGATCAAATGCCCGGTCATCGCGAGAATCAGCCCGGCAAGCAGCATGAACACGAGAAGCATCGGCCGATTCCTCCTCACAAGTGATCTTGATATGAGATTGCGGTCTTTCGCCGCGTTGCCGCGCCGACCTCTTACAAACGTGCGCCCTAGCGGGCGCCGCCGGTCTGCTGCCAGATCCGGAAGAGGACGGCCAGTGTCGCCACCATATCGGCGAGATCGATCGTCGGACTCTTGACGATGCGGGCGATCATCATGCCCGCGACGACCACGATGGCCGAGTACATCACCTTGGTCACGAACACGGCCCAGTGCTCGAGTTCGCCGCCCGGGCCTCGTCCCGCGGCGGCCGGGCCCTGCCAGGTGGGCCGGCCCGGGGTTCCGGCTCCGAATCCTCCATCGTACCCTCTCGGCGCCGTCCGGGCACGGGCTTGGTCGTAGGCGCGCCGGAGGTCCGGGTCGCCGAGGACCGAGTAGGCCTCGTTGATCGCTTTCGCGCGCTCTTCGTCCCCGCCGAGGTCCGGGTGCCCGCCCATCTCGCCCATGAGCGTGCGGTAGGCCTTCTTGACCATCTCCGCCGAGGCACGAGGGTGGACCTGAAGGATCTCGTAATAGTCGACTTCCGGCCGAAACCGCATTGGGCCCTCATTGTAACATCTCAGGGCACGACCACCCTGGGGCCGGCCGGCGAGCAGGACTTCCCCGTAACACGAAGAACGGCGTCGCGAGAATCCCCAGACTTTCCCCCCCTCAGGGAGGTCGCGGAAGGAGGCCCGTCATGTTGAGACTGTTCACCGCGTTGATCGCGGTGGCCGCGGTCGCGATTGCGGCGACGGCCGCGTTTGCGTGCAACAACAATGTCTACACGCCACCGCCGCCCCAGGTCCAGGCGCCGCCCGCCGACGGCAGCGGCTCGTAAGCACGACGACAAGACGCGACACTCGTCCACGGCGGCCGGGGCCGAATGCCCCGGCCGCTGTGCTGTCTTAGGTAACCGCGCCGGCGACTACTGCCGCGCGATCGCGGCTTTGGAGCCTCGCAGCGCGTACTTCTGAATCTTGCCTGTCGCCGTTCTCGGCAGGTCTTCGACGAAGTGGAACGCTCGCGGTACTTTGAAGTGCGCAAGCGCCCCGCGGGCGAACTCTCGCAGGTCCGCCTCGGACGCGGTCTGTCCCGCCTTCAGCACCACGAACGCGTGCGGCGCCTCACCCCACTGCTCATCTCGCAGACCCACAACGGCGGCTTCCTGGACCGCCGGATGGCGGAGCAGCGCCGCCTCGACCTCGACGGACGAGATGTTCTCGCCGCCGCTGATGATGATGTCCTTGATGCGGTCGCGGATCTCCACGTAGCCGTCGGGATGCACGACCGCCGCGTCGCCGGTGTGGAACCAGCCGCCGGCGAACGCCTTGGCCGTCGCCTCCGGATCGTTGAAGTAGCCCTTCATCACCACGTTGCCGCGCACGACGATCTCCCCCACCGTGCGGCCGTCCCGCGGGACTTCGCGGGCGTCCGGATCCACTACCCGCAACTCGCCCGACGAGAACAACTCCACGCCCTGCCGCGCCTTCACGGCCGCGCGCGCCTCCGGGGACAGCGCGGCGTGCTCCGGACGCGGCTCGCTGATCGTGATGAACGGCGACGTTTCGGTGAGGCCGTAGACGTGGATGATCTCCCACCCGAGGTCGCCCTCGATGCGCCCGATCGTGGCCGCCGCCGGCGGCGCCCCCGCGGTCACCACCCGGATGCCCTCGGGGATGCCGCGGCGCAGATCTTCCGGCGCGTTCGCGAGCCGGATCAGCACCGTCGGCGCCGCGCACATCATCGTCGCGCGCTCGGCGCGGCAGAGCGCGAAAACCTGGTCGGGCTCCACGCGCCGGAGACACAAGTGCGCGCCGCCGACCGCCGTGACGATCCAGACAAACGTCCAGCCGTTGCAGTGGAACATCGGGAGCGTCCACAGGTAGCGCTCTGCGGGCGTCATGTGGACGTGCGCGAGCGTCCCCACGACGTTCATGTAGGTATTGCGGTGCGTCATCATGACGCCCTTCGGCCGGGCGGTCGTCCCGCTCGTATAGTTGATGCTGATGAGATCGCCCTCCGCGATCTCCGGCCGCGTGAACTCGGCGTCCGACTGGGCCACGAGGCCGTCGTAGTCCAGCCACCCGTCGGCGGGACCGTCAAGCGCCACGAACTGCCTCACGTTCTCGAGCCGGGCCCGGATCCCGTCGACCGCCGCGAGATGCTCCGCCGCGGCGCAGACGATCCGCGCGCCGCTGTGGTTGATGATGTATTCGAAATCGTCCGCCGCGAGCCGGTAGTTGATCGGCACCACCACCGCGCCGATCTGCGGCACCGCGTAAAAGGCCTCCAGCAGCTCCGGGGTGTTGGGCGCGATATAGGCGACGCGGTCGCCGGGCCGCACCCCGAACGCCTGCAGGCGGCTCGACCAGCGGTCGCACCGGCTGAAGAACTCCTCGTAGGTCAGCCGCCGGTCGCCGTCGACTACGGCCTCGCGCGTCCCGTATAACGCGCGCGCCCGGCGCGCGAACTCGAGCGGGGTCAGAGGTAGTTCCATCGCGTCCCTCCGGAAAAAACGGCTGCGTAGCGAGGCGCCGGCGCGGCGCCCGCACGGTGCGCTGCGCTACGGAAGCAGGAGCAGGTACGGGTGCTCGAGCATCTGCTTGACCCGCTGCAGGAACTGCGCCGACGGCGCGCCGTCCACGACGCGGTGGTCGAACGTCAGCGACAGCACCATTACCGGCCGGACCTCCACCCGGTCTGCCACGGCGGCCGGGCGCCTGTGCACGCGGCCCACGCCAAGAATCGCGGCCTCGGGCGGGTTGAGGATCGGTGTGAACGCATCGACATCGTACATGCCGAGGTTGGTGACCGTGAACGTGCCGCCCTCCATCTCCGGCGGCTTGAGGCGGGACGTCCGCGCGCGCGCCGACAGGTCGCGCACCGCGGTCGAGATCTGAGCGAGCGTCGCACGGTCGGCGTGGCGGACCACCGGCACGACGAGTCCTTCGTCGAGCGCGACGGCCACGCCGATATGAATATCGGCCTGGAGGCGCACGCCGTCGCCGGTCCACCGGGCGTTCAGTCGTGGATGATCGCGCAGCGCAATCGCCGCGGCCCGCACGACCAGGTCCGTGTACGTTGGCCGCACGCCGCCGCGCCGCTCGAGTTCCGCGCCCACCTCGTCGCGCAGGCGGGTCGCGTCCGCCATGTCGGCCTCGGTCGTCAGCGTCAGCTGCGCCGCCTCGCGCAGGCTCTCCGTCATCCGCCGCGCGATGATGGTCCGGAGGCGCGCGGAGACCACGGACGGAACGGGCGGCCCCGCCGGCGTCGCGGTCACCGCCGAAATCGTCCGGGCCGGGGGCGCCGCGCCGCGCTGCGCGCCGTCGATCGCCCGCTGCACGTCGCGCTCGACGATGCGGCCGTCGGGCCCGCTTCCCCGGAGCGCGCGCAGATCGATCCCATGCGACTCGGCGAGCGCCCGCGCCCGGGGAGACACCCGGACTCGTCCGTCCCGCACGGGAACACCGCCGGCGGCGACACCGGCGGGAGCCGCCTGAGCGGCCGGCAGGGCGCGAACAGGCGCCGCGCCGGATTCCGCCGGCGCAGGCCGCGCCGCAGCCGCGATACGCTCGCCGGGCTCGCCGATCACGGCGATCGGCGTCGCCACCGGAGCAGTCGTCCCTTCCGGGACCAGGATCTGCAGCAGGATCCCGGAGGCCGGGGCTTCGACCTCGATCGTCGCCTTGTCCGTCAGGACTTCGAAGAGCGGCTCGCCCTTGGCGACCCGGCTGCCCTCGGTCTTGACCCAGCGGACGACCGTGCCTTCTTCCTGGGTCAGGCCGAGTTTCGGAAGCACGACCTGCGTCGCCATCAGACGATCAGGCCATCAGCGCGCGCGCCGCGGCGACAATGCCGTCCACCTGGGGAAGCGCGGCCGCTTCCAAGACTCCGCTGTAGGGCACCGGGACGTTCGCGGCGCAGAGGCGCACCGGCGGCGCGTCGAGCGCGTCGAACGCCCGGGCAACGACCTGCGCCACGATCTCGCCGCCGATGCCGCCCCGCTCGTACGCTTCGTGCGTAACGATGAGCCGGCCCGTTTTTTGAACGGACTCGACGATCGTATCGATGTCGAGCGGGACGAGCGTCCGCGGATCGATCACCTCGAGCTCGATGCCCTCGCCGGCGAGCTGCTCCGCGGCCTGCAGGGCCTTGAACACCATCGTATGCACTCCCACGACGGTGACGTGCCGGCCTTCGCGCTTGCGGTCCGCCACGCCGAGCGGCACGGTGTGCTCGCCGGCCGGGACCGGACCCTTCGTGTTGTACAGCATCTTGTGCTCGAGGAACACGACCGGATTGTCGTCGCGGATCGCCGAGATCAGGAGGCCCTTCGCGTCGGCCGGCGTGCTGGGGGTCACAACCTTGAGGCCGGGAATGTGGCAGAACCAGGCTTCCAGAGACTGGGAGTGCTGCGCCGCGTTGCCGCGGCCCGCGCCCTCCTGGGCGCGGAAGACGGCCGGCACGCGTGCCTTGCCGCCGAACATGTAGCGGATCTTGGCCGCCTGGTTGACGACCGGCTCCATCGCGAGCGTCATGAAGTCCGCGTACATGAACTCCACCACCGGCCGCGCCCCGGCCATCGCCGCGCCGACCGCGAGCGCCGCGATGGCCTCTTCCGAAATCGGCGTGTCGCGGACGCGGTCCGCGCCAAACTCCTCGACCAGACCCCGCGTCACGCCGAAGACGCCGCCGCCGCCCCACACCGCCACGTCCTCGCCCATCACGAACACGCGGGCGTCGCGCCGCATCTCCTCGCGCAGCGCCTCGTTGAGCGCCTCGGCGTAGGTCAGGACCCGCGTCCCCGCGTGCGTCTCGACCGCGCTCATGCGTACACGTCCTCGGCGAGCGTGCTCGGATCCGGCTCCGGGCTCGCCTTCGCGAAGACGACCGCGTCGTCGATCTCCCGCTCGACCTCCGCCCGCACCGCGTCGACGTCGGCCGCCGAGAGAATCCGCCGCGCAATCAGCGCCGCGCTCAGCCGCTCGATCGGATCCTTGGTACGCCAGGCCTCGACCTCGGCCTTGTCGCGGTAGTTGAGCGGATCGCCGACGTGGTGGCCGAGGTACCGGTAGGTCACGCAGACCACCATCGACGGCCCGCCGCCGGCCCGCGCCCGCGCCACCGCGCCGCCCACGGTCTGGTAGACGGCCAGCGCGTCCATGCCGTCGCATGACAACCCCGGGAAGCCGTAGGCGCCCGCGCGCACGGAGGGATCCGGCACCGACGTGAAGCGGTCCGCGCGCGCGGACATCGCGTACTGGTTGTTCTCGCAGACATAGACGACCGGCAGCCGCCAGATCGCCGCCATGTTGGCGGCCTCGTGGAAGATACCCTGGTTGAGCGCGCCGTCGCCGAAAAAGCAGACCGCGACGTCGTCGCGGCCCGCCAGCTTTGTCGCGAGCGCCGCCCCCGTCGCGAGACCCATGCCGCCGCCGACGATGCCGTTGGCACCGAGAATGCCGGCTGCGACGTCCGCGATGTGCATCGAGCCACCCTTCCCCTTGCAGTAACCCGCCGCGCGCCCCAACAGTTCCGCCATCATGAGCCGCGGATCCCCGCCCTTTGCGAGGCAGTGGCCGTGGCCGCGGTGCGTACTCGTGATGCGGTCTGACGGCCGCAGCGCCGCGCACGTGCCGACGGCGACGGCCTCCATTCCGATGTAGGGGTGCGTCGTGCCGCGCATGACGCCCTCGCGGTACAGGTCGAGCGCCCGCTGCTCGAACTGGCGAATGCGCAACATCATCCGCAGCATGTCGATCAGCTGGGCGGCGCTGAGGTCGGGAGGCGAGGCAACCGCGCTCATTCCGGCTTCTCCTCCAGGCCGAGCGAGAACGGCCGCTCCAGCAGCGACTGCGGGAACGCCCGGAACGCCAGGTGCGTGTTGGTCCGGACGATGCCGGGAACGTCCGTCATCCGGCTCGTGACGGCATCCGCGAGCTCCTCGTAGTCGTGCAGCTTGAGGATCGCGATGATGTCCCACTCACCGGTGACCGAGTAGACCTCTTCCACTCCGGGGATCTCGGCGAGCCGGCGGGCGACGTCCTGGATCCGTCGCCGCTCCGCCTGAATCATCACGAAGGCGGTGAACATCGATCGGCTCCCTTCACGCGGCCCCGGCGTACCGGTATGCGAGATCGAGATACACGGCGGTCTGCAGCACGAGGTCGCGGATCGCGACGGCTTCGTTGGGCCCGTGCGCGTGGTGGCGGCTCGGATCGCTGTCGGGGTGTCCCGGCGAGAAGCCGTATGCCGGGACGCCGATCTCCCGAACGAACCGCGAGTCGGTAAAGCCGCCGCTGAGGCTGGCCACCACCTCGACCGGGCGGCCGAGATTGCGCCGCAGTACGTCCGTCAGGGTCGCGAGCAGCGGCTCGCCCGCCGGCGATGTGTTGGCGACGGCGGTCTGGTCGACGCGCACGTCCGCCTCGCCGAGCAGGCGCTGCGCCTGCGCTTGGACGTACGACGGCCCTTGGTGAGGCAGCGCGCGTACGTCGCAGGTCAGCCGGCAGACGTCCGGGACGCTGTTGGACTTCACGCCCCCCGCGATCAGCGTCGGCGTGACGAGCATACGCGAGACCTGACGCAGGTGATCGGCGAGGCGCGGACTCGATGTGCCGAGGCGCGCGATGACGGCGTCGACGTTCGAGGGCACGACGGGTCCCACGAGGCGGCTGACCGCGTTGAAGATCGGGCCGCTCGTATCGCGCTCCGGCTCGTAGACCCGGAGGCGCTCGAGGGCCGCCGCGGCCTTGTAGAACGCGTTGTCGCCCTGCCACGGCCGGGCGGCGTGCGCGCCGCGCCCGTGGAAGGTGGCGCCGATCTCGAAGCGGCCCTTCTCGCCGACGCCGAGCACGCACCAGTCGCGGCCGTCGACGGGGATAAAGAAGCCGCCGCCCTCGTCGAGGCACAGGCCGCCGCGGATCCAGTCCGGCCGCTCGCGCGCGACCCATCCCATCCCGTACGATCCGCCGGCCTCTTCGTCGGCCACGCACACGAAGCTGACGCCGTGCGCGAGCGCGGCGCCGGACCGCTTCAAGAGGACGAGCGCCATCGCCTGGGCCGCGACGGTGCCCTTCATGTCCGCGGCCCCGCGTCCCAGCAGGTGACCGTCCTCGACGGCGCCGCCGAACGGTGGATGGGTCCACTGCTCAGGATCGCCGGACGGCACGACGTCTGTGTGGGACGCCAGCACCAGCGCGGTCTTCCCGCTGCGGCCGGGGAGACGCGCGACGATGTTGCCGCGCTCGGGAACCCGGCCGTCGACCTCGGAGTCGATCCCGGCCTCGCGCAGCACGCGCCCGAGATGCCTCGCGGCTTCGGTCTCGTTGCCGGTCGGCATCAGGCCGGTGTTCGTGGTGTCGATGCGGACGAGATCGCGGGCAAGGGCCACGAGTTCGTCCTGGTGTGCTTCCGCGAGACGTCGACAGTCGGGAGCGGCCATGGCAACAGGCACGTTCCCGGCGGCGCGAACCGCTTCCTCCCGCGGACGGCCTGCGCCTCCCGCTCCCCCCGGCCGAAGATGCCGCGAACGCCGCAAAATCCCCGGAGGGATCCCGGGGGCCGCGCCGCGCCCGGCTAGACGTTCAATTCCTTCAGGGTCCCCGTGACCATGTAGATGACGCGCTCGGCGATGTTCGTGCAGTGGTCGCCCATCCGCTCGAGCGCCTGCGCGGAGAAGAGCAGGTGCGTGGCGCGCTGGATGTTGTGCGGGTCCTCGATCATGTAGGTGAGCAGTTCGCGGAAGACCTGGCCGTACAGATGGTCGACTTGATCGTCCGCCGCGGCCATCCGCTGAGCCAAATTGACGTCGCGCTGCACGAACGCGTCGAGCCCGGTCCGCAGCATCCGCTGCACCATCTCGGCCATCCGCGGAATGTCGATCAGCGGCTTCAGGAGCGGCTGATCGGCCATCCGCTTCGTGGCCCGCGCGATGTCCTCCGCGTGGTCGCCGATGCGCTCGAGGTCCATCGTCATCGCCCAAATCGCGGCGATCGTCCGGAGGTCCTTGGCCATCGGCTGCTGGGTGGCCATCAGCATGAGGCAGCGCTCTTCGAGTTCGAGGTGGAGCGTGTCGATGGCGTTGTCGGCGGCGATCACTGCCTCTGCGCCCGGGGTGCTGCGCGCACGAAGGACGTCGACGGAACGGCGGACCGCTTCTTCGACAAGGGCACCCATGCGGAGCAGGTCGTCCTGGAGACCGGCCAGTTCCCGGTCAAACGTTTCGCGCGTGTGAATGGCGCCGTCCCCCCCGGGCCCCGCGACCGTCGGGGACGTTTTCCCGTTTCCGGAGAACAGCTCCTCTCGACCGCCGCGCATCGCTCGGCGCGCGCGATCTAACCGAAGCGCCCGGTGATGTAGTCCTCGGTTTGCTTCTCGCGCGGCCGGGTGAACATCTCCGACGTGGGGCCGTACTCGATCAGCTCGCCGTGCAGCATGAAGGCGGTGCCGTCGGAGACCCGGGCGGCCTGCTGCATGTTGTGCGTCACGATGACGATGGTCAGGGTCTCGCGCAGCGTCTTCGCCAGCTCCTCGATCTTCAGCGTCGAGACCGGGTCCAGCGCGGACGCCGGCTCGTCCATCAGCAGCACCTCGGGCTGCACCGCCAGCGCGCGGGCGATGCACAGCCGCTGCTGCTGACCGCCCGAGAGGCTGGTTCCCGGCCGGCCGAGGACGTCCTTGACCTCGCCCCACAGCGCGGCATGCCGGAGACTGCGCTCCGCGACCTCGTCGAGCACGCGGCGGTCGCGAACGCCGTTAAGACGCAGCCCGCAGACCGCGTTCTCGTAGATCGACATCGTCGGAAAGGGATTGGGCCGCTGGAACACCATGCCGATCCGCCGCCGGATCTCGACCGGATCCACCGACGGCGCGTAGATGTCCTCGCCGTCCAGCAGCACTTGTCCCTCCATCCGGGCGCCCGGCACAACCTCGTGCATGCGGTTCATCGAACGCAGGAACGTGGACTTGCCGCACCCTGACGGCCCGATGATCGCGGTAATGCGGTTGGTCGGGATCGACAGCGAGAGGTTCTTCACGGCGTGGGTCCGCCCGAAGTACAGGTTGAGGTCCTTGGCGACCAGCTGCGACGGCGCCTCGATGTCGACCGCTTGTCCTTTCGCGAGGGCGGAAGAGATGGCCTTATCCCACACCGTTATGCCGGATGACCGCAGGATCACGAGTTCGGATTCCATCGCCGGCCTACCTCCCACCGATCGTAAATCGCTGCCGGCCGGCGGCGCGCGCAGCCACGTTCAGCAGCAGCGTCATCGTCATCAATACCAGCGCGGCTGCCCACGCCTGCCGGTGCCAGTCGTCGTACGGCGCGATCGAGTAGGTGAACAGCTGCACCGTGAGCGACGAGATCGGCTGGTCGAGGCCCGCCTGCCAGAACTGGTTATTGAATGCGGTGAACAGCAGCGGTGCCGTCTCCCCGCCGATGCGCGCGATCGCCAGCGTGATCCCGGTGATCACCCCGGCGGTCGCCGTCCGCAGCACGATGCGCACCGTCGTCACCCACCAGCGGATGCCCAGCGCGAGCGACGCTTCCCTGAGCGCGGCGGGCACGAGCCGGACGATCTCCTCCGTCGTCCGCACGACCAGCGGGATCATCATCACCCCGAGCGCCACGCCCCCGGCCAGCGCCGAAAATCGGTGCATCGGCACGACGACCAGACCGTACACGAAAACACCGATGACGATGCTGGGCAGCCCGTTGAGGACGTCGGCGGTGAACCGAATCCACCACCCGAGGCGCCCGTCGCCGACTTCCGCGAGGTAAAGTCCGCCGAGGATCCCGATAGGAACACCGACGCAGGCGGCCAGCCCGATGAGGGTCAGCGTGCCCAAGATCGCGTTCGCCATGCCGCCGCCCGGCTCGCCGACCGGAGCCGGCAGGTGCGTGAAGAACGCCCAGTTGAGCGCCCCGGCCCCCTGTAGGACGACGTACCCGAGCACACTCGCCAGCGGCGCGACCGCGAGGAGGACCGCCGCGAGGCACGCCCAGCCCATAACCTGGTCGGTCAGCCGGCGGCGCCGCGCGGAGCGGTGGCCCAGGACAATCACAAGCCTATCCTCGAACCGGCCGTCACGCGCGTTACCAGCCACCGGGCCAGCGCGTTCACGATCAAGGAGACCGCGAAGAGCACCAAGGCCATCTCGATCAGCGCCGACAGGTAAAGATCGCTGGTCGCCTCCGTGAATTCGTTCGCCAGCACGGCCGCGATCGTATAGGCCGGCTGGAACAGGGAGGTCGGGATCTGCGGGCGGTTGCCGATGACCATGGTCACCGCCATCGTCTCGCCAAGCGCGCGCCCGAGGCCGAGGATGATACCGCCGATGATGCCGACCCGGCCGTACGGCACGACGGCGCGGCTGATCGCCTCCCACCGGGTCGCGCCGAGCGCGTACATCGCCTCCCGCTGCTCCTGCGGCACGGCGCGCAGCACGTCGCGCGAGACGGAAGAAACGATCGGAATGATCATGATCGCGAGGATGATGCCCGACGCGAGCAGCCCGAACCCGTACTGGGGCCCGCTGAACAGCGGCAACCAGCCGAGTGTCCGCGCCAGTGCCGGCTCCACGGCGGACCGCACCCACGGCGCAAGAACGAACACGCCCCACAGGCCCAGGATGACGCTCGGAATCGCGGCCAGGAGCTCGACGATGAACGACAGCGCGACCGCGGTCGGGTGCGGCGCGATCTCGACGAGGTAGACCGCGACGGCGAGGCTGATCGGCACCGCGATGATGAGCGCCAGCGCCGAGGACGCGATCGTACCGAAGACGAACGGCAGCGCCCCGAAGACGTTGTGCACGGGGTCCCAGCGCGACGTCCAGAGAAACGCGGGCCCGAAGCGTTTGATCGCCGGCATCGCGTCGCCGACGAGGACGAACGCGATCGCCGCGACCAGCACGATCACGCTCGCGCCAAAGACGGTCAGCAGGCCGCGAAATACCAGGTCGCTCCCGCGGCCGCCCCGGGTCCGAGACAAGGCCGGGAGGGGCGGTACTCCTCTCCCGGCCGGGACTGCGTAAGACATGAACGACGGTTACTGCGTGACGAGCAGCGCCCTGCCCTGGGACGTGACCTGCCTGATGATCCCTTCGTCGATCTTAACCACCGCGGGCGGCGCCTGCGCGTACAGCAGCGGCGCGGCGTCCTTTTCACCGTCGTGGACCGCCCACCACAAGAAGTCGACGAACGCCTTGCCCTTCACCGCGTCGGTCTGCTCCTGCGGGATCAGCAGGTAAGTAAACCCGGCGATCGGATAGTTCGTCGCTCCCGGTGCGTACGAGATGGACACGCGGACGTCGTGGGTGCGCACCATCTGCGCGGCCCCGCCCGCGGCAGCCAGCACAGTCGCGCCGAGCGAGGGAGCAACCCAGTGGCCGTCACGGTTCTTGACGAGGGCATAGGTGAGGTTGTTCTGCTTAACGTACGCCAGCTCGACGTAGCCGATGGCGCCCGGGGTCTGCTTGATCGTGCCCGCGACCCCCTCGTTTCCCTTGCCGCCGATCCCCACGGGCCACTCGACCGAGGTGCTGTGGCCGATCTTGTTCGACCACTCGGGGCTGACCAGTGAGAGGAACGACGTGAAGTGGAACGTCGTGCCGCTGCCGTCCGACCGGTGCACGACGGTGATAGGCATGTCCGGCAGCTTCGTGCCGGGGTTGTCGGCCGTGAGCTTCGGGTCGTTCCACTTGGCAATCTGCCCCATGTAGAGCGCCGCGATGTTCTGCGGCGTGAGGCGCAGGCCGGTCCCGACGTTCGGGACGTTGTAGCTCATCGCGATCGCGCCCGCGACGGTCGGCATCAGGAGAACCGGGCGGCCCATGACCTTCAGTTGCTCGTCGGAGAGCGGCGCGTCGGATGCGCCGAAGTCCACCGTGCGGTTCTTGACCTGCTCGATCCCGCCGCCGCTGCCGATCGACTGATAATTGATCCGCACGTCCGGATGCGCGCGGTTGTACTCCGAGAACCACCGCGAGTAGATCGGGTACGGGAACGTGGCGCCCGCGCCGTTCAGCGTGATGATGCCGGCGCCGCGCGCCGGCCGCAGCGCCGAGCTCGTCCCCACGACGAGGGCGCAAATCACCGCGGCTGCCAGCACGGACCGTACGATTGGAGCTGTTCTCATCGAATCCCCCTTGTGTGGTCGTGTTGTTCAGAGTGGAGCATAACGTGGGTTTATTAATCCTGCGGCCCGATACCCATTAACGGATCGTTAAGAACGCGTTAACGATGAGCCAGCGGGACTCCCCGGCGCGCCGCCCGAGTTCTTGTCCATAGATCGCGATGATGTGGTTGATCCGGTCGAGCGGCACCGCGGCGCGCGCCGAGGCGAGTATGATCGTTGGGGAAGCGGACTGCGAAAGAGACCCGAAAGTCTGGGGCCGGGCGGTGCCGCCGGCGCGCTCCGTCAGTCCGGCGCCCGCGGCAGCAGCAGGGAGAACCGTGTGCCCTCCCCTTCGACGCTGTTCACCTCCACGTCGCCCCCGTGCGACGTAGCGATGTGCTTCACGATGCTGAGACCGAGCCCGGTGCCGCCGAGCGTGCGCGACCGGGACCGGTCGACGCGGTAGAATCGCTCGAAGATGCGGGGCAGGTGCTCCGGCGCGATGCCGATGCCGGTGTCCGCCACCGAGACCGCCACCATCCCATCCCGAGGCTCGCCCTCGACCGTGACGGTGCCGCCGTCCGGCGTGTACTTGATCGCGTTCTCGACGAGGTTGGCGACCGCCTGGGTGATGCGGGCCCTGTCGGCCCACGCACGGAGCTGCCCGAGCTCCCCGCCCGCGCCGTTGCCGCGGAGCACAATCCGGCGCCGGTCGGCCATCGGGCGCAATTTCGTCACGACGTCCTCGATCACCTCACCGAGCGCGACCGCTTCCATCTCGAGTTTGGCGCTCCCGCTTTCGATCGCCGACAGGTCGAGCAGGTCGTTGACGAGCAGCGTCAGGCGGTCGATCTCTTCGATGACGCGCTCGAGGAAGCGCGGCCCCACCTCGGGATCCTTGGCGGCGCCTCCGGCCAGCGCCTCCGCGAGCGCCCGAACCGAGGTGAGCGGCGTCCGCAGCTCGTGGGAGACGTTCGCGACGAACTCGCGGCGTACGAGGTCGGTGTGGCGCCGCTCGGTGACGTCCTGGGCCACGACGACGACGCCGAGGAATTCGCCGCGCGGCCCCGAGACCGGATTGGCCCGGATCATGAGCAGACGGCGTGCAGGATGGTGCAGTTCGATCTCGCGGCTATACGGGGCCCGTTCGCGCTCGGCCCGGCGGACGAGCGCGTCGAGTTCGAAATGCCGCAAGACCTCGATGAGACGGTGGCCGATGACGAACGGCGCAACGACGCCGAAAAAGCGCTCCGCCGCAGGGTTCACAAGCGTCAGCAGGCCCTGCGCGTCGAGGACGAGCAGGCCGTCGCTCATGTGGGCGAGCACCGATTCAAGCGTGAACTTTCGGAATTCCAGCGCGGCGATCGTATGGGTCGCCTCGAGCACCAGGGCGTTGTAGGCGGCGATCGCCTCGCGGATCTCCTCGAAGGACGCTCCGGCGGACGGTTCGCGCGCCGGCCGCAGCCGGCCCTCGACCCCCGACCACGCGGCGGCGGCAAGATCACGCAGCGGCCGGCCCAAGCCGTTGGCGGCGCGACCGGCGATGAGCACCGCGGAGGCGGCCGCGACGAGCAGCGTCGCCGCGAGCGGCAGCAGGAGATCGGGAAACCGGCCGGGCCGGCCGGCCGCGGCGAGCAGGGCCGCGGCGGCGCCGAGGATGACCAACGCGTACAGGGCCAGCGCCGCCATCACCGCGCGGTGGAGGCGCATGCTATGCCCCGAGTTTGTAGCCTACTCCCCGGACGGTCTCGATGGTCGTCTCCGCGCCGGCCTCCTGCAGCTTCTGCCGGAGCCACCGCACGTGGACGTCCACCGTCCGATCGTCGCCGGTGAAGTCGTACCCCCACACGTGCTGCAGCAGTGCTGCGCGGGTCAGCACGCGGCCCGGGTTGGCGAGGAAGGCCCGCAGTAGATCGAACTGGCGCGGCGGCAGGGCCATCGGCCGTCCGCGCACGGTCGCCTCGTGGCGCGCGACATCCATCGCGATCTCGCCCACGGAGAGCAGCTCTTCGCGATCGCGCACCCCGCGCGCCGTCGTCTGCGCACGGCGAAGCGCCGCGCGGACGCGCGCGAGCGCTTCGCGAAGGCTGAAGGGCTTCGTGATGTAATCGTCGGCGCCGAGATCGAGGCCGACCACGCGGTCGGGCTCGTCGCCGCGGGCGGTGAGCATGAGGATCGGCACCGCGGATTCCTGACGGAGGACGCGGCAGACCTCGAAGCCGCTCATGCCCGGCAGCATGATATCGAGGAGCACGAGGTCGGGCGACGCCCGGCGCGCGAGATCCAACGCCTCGCCGCCCTCGCCGGCCTCGAGCACGTCGTAGCCTTCCTTTTCCAGCGCGTAGCGCAGCGATTCGACGATCGCGCGCTCGTCATCCACGACGAGAATTCGCGGCTTCTGACCCCGGCGTGCGCCGGCGGCGTCGTGCGTCAACATGATTCGCAACGAGCATAGCACGGAACCCATCCAACGTCACGCAATCGCTGCGCGCCGCTGACTCCGACGCGGTCGGCCTGTACCTCGAGGCGCGAGCCCAGATGCACCTGTACAGCGCGCGACAATCGACCTGGGAGAGTTGATGCAGGCGGCGCCGGCGACCGAGTGCGCTACGCCTGCTTCGTCCTGATCGTCTCGAGGACGTTCGCGACGTCCTCGGCCTGATCCGTCGCCTCCTCGAGCGTCTCGTAGATCTCCTTCCACTTCATGATGTCGATGGCGCTCGCGGTGCTCGCGAACAGCGCCGCGACCGCGTCGCGCTGCACGTGGTCCGCCAAGTTCTCCAACCGGTTGATCTCACGGACGGGCCCGGCGATCTTGTCGAGCGACCGAAGGTGGCCGACCGCTTCCACGATCGCTTCGGCCGCGTTGACGATGATGTGGGTCATCTCTTGTCCTTCGCGGGTCGGCCGCGCGATCCGGTAGACGACCATCCGCGCCGACGCGGCCTCGATCCAATCGACCACGTTGTCGAGCTGCCGGGCGAGCTCGTAAATGTCCTCGCGGTCGAAGGGGGTCACGAACGTCCGGTTCAGCCGCGCGATGATCTCGTGGGTAATCTCGTCGCCCTGGTCCTCGAGCGCCTTGATGGCCGCCGACCGGGCTTCGACGTCCCGGTAATCGTCGAAGAGATCGCGCAACAGCATCGCCGAATGCAGGATGTTTTCCGCGGCTCGGTTGAAGAGCACGAAGAAACCTTCTTCGCGGGAAAATAGCCGGAGCACCATGTCGTAGCCTTCTACGGCGGCGCCGGGGTCTCCTGACGCGGTCCGCGAACGGTCCCGCCGTCCGGCGCGGCGGGCGGCGCGAGCGCAGCGGCCGCGCGGCGGTAGACGTCGACCTGCCGGGCTGCCTCCTCCGGAGACCAGCCCAGCGCGGCGGCCATCAACGACGCGACAACCGGGGCTGCGGCGCCGCCCTGATCGGGCAGGAGATGCCCGAGCCGCGTCCTTCGCAGCAGCACGTCTTCGACCGTGACGGCCATCTCCTCGCGCACCGCCAGCTCGACCTCGGCGGCGACGTGCGGATGGCCGGCCGCGATCGGCGCCGCGAGCGCCGGCGTCTCCTCGATCAGGTCGAGCGCGCGCGCCGCTCGCGTGCCGTACGCGCGCACGAGATGCCGCAGCGTGCTGCCGCGCACGCCGTCGCGGCGGGCGCGGGCGCGCAGCGGCGGGATCGCGCGCATCAGATCCGCGGCGCCGTCGAGCGGCAGATTGCACGTGGGGGACGGCGCGCCGGCCGGCAGACCGAGGACGCGGTTCATCGTCTCTTCGGCCATGCGCCGGTATGTCGTCAGCTTGCCGCCGGTAATCGTGACGAACCCCGGCGGGCCGGCGAAGATCGCGTGGCGGCGCGACAACCGCGCTGTGGAGGCGGCGTCCCCCGCGGTCAGCAGCGGCCGGAACCCGGCGTAGGCGCTGAGCACGTCCGTCTCGGCCGGACGCGTTGTGAGAAACCGGCCGGCGTGGTCGAGCAGGTACGACACGTCGGACGCGGCGGCCGCGGGACGCGGTTCGGGCGGGCCGGGCCATTCGGTGTCGGTCGTTCCGATGAGCGCGGCGCCCTGCCAGGGCACCACGAACGCGACGCGCCCGTCGTCCGTTTCCGGCAGGACGAGCGCGGCGCGGCCGAGCCGGAGCCGGTCCGCGCGCACCACCAAGTGTACGCCCTTGGCCCGCCGCAGGTGAAACCGCGGCGGGCCCGCGAGGGCCGCCACCTCGTCCGCCCACACGCCGGCCGCGTTGACCGTCGTACGCGCGGAAACCGAGAAGGTCCGGCCGCTCTGAACGTCCACGATCCTCGCGCCCGCGATCCGCCCGTCGCGACAAATCAGCTCGACGGCGCGCGCGTAGTTGAGCGCTGCGGTGCCGCGCGCCTGCGCGGCGCGCAGCACCGCGATGACGAGCCGCGCGTCGTCGGTGCCGGCGTCGTAGTAGAGGTACGCGCGGCGAAGACCGTCGAGGCGCATCGCCGGGAACAGACTCCGCGCCGCGGCGGCCGGCAGCGTGCGGTGGCGACGAACGGCGCGGCCGCCGGCCAGCACATCGTATGCCCACAGCCCTACCGACACCCCTAGCGGCGCCGCCCGGCGCAGCGGCCCGGGCAGGGCGACGCCGAGCGGCCGGCGCGCGCCGGCGTAGAGCGGCAGCACGAACGGCAGCGGCCGAACGAGATGCGGCGCGTTGCGGAGCAGGTGCGCCCGCTCGGCGAGGTCTTCCCGGACCTGATGGATGTCGCCGAGCGGCAGGTAGCGCAGGCCCCCGTGCACGAGCTTCGTCGAGCGGCTGCTGGTGCCGGAGGCAAAGTCCCCCTGGTCGACGAGCGCCGCGGACAGGCCGCGGGCCGCGGCGTCAAGGGCCACGCCCGCGCCCGTGATTCCCCCGCCGATCACGAGGACGTCGAAGGACGTCGACTCGAGACGCGCGCGGCAGTCCCGCCGGGAAGCCGAATCAGGCACGGCCTGCACTTGGCGCCGCGCCGGGTCGGGTCCTGTTCGGCATGAGCGGCGTGCGACCGCGCAGAAGTACGCGGCGCGGAGCCGGATACCGGGGGTGCGAACGATGAGCGATCTTGCCCGTCTGGGGTCCGAGGGCGACCTCAATCTCTCGCCCCGGCGCGGCCGCTGGCAGGCGGAGCATCTCGACGCCGGGACCCGCGCGCTCCTCGACGAAGACGCGAAGTACTTCCTGCACCAGTCCCTCTCCACGCCCTGCCTCGACGCGCTGCGCGCCTGCGGAGGCGCCGTGATCGAAGATCTGCGGGGTCGGCGGTTCCTCGATTTCCACGGCAACTACGTCCACCAGGTCGGATTCGCCAACCCCGCCGTTGCCGCCGCGATCAAGACGCAGCTCGACGAGCTGTCGTTCTGCACACGCCGCTACACCAACCGGACCGCGGTCGCCCTGGCGCGCCGGCTCGCTCAGCTCGCGCCCGGCGACCTCAACAAAGTGCTGTTCTGTCCGAGCGGCACGGGCGCCGTCGGGATGGCGCTCAAGCTGGCGCGCGCCGCGACGGGGCGCCACAAGACGATCTCGATGTGGGAGTCGTTCCACGGCGCATCGCTTGACGCGATCTCGATCGGCGGCGAGCGCATCTTCCGCGAAGGCGCCGGGCCGCTGCTCCCCGGCGCCGAACATGTGCCGCCCCCCGACCCCTACCGCTGCGTCTGGGACTGCCATACCCGCGGCGGGTGCGACCTCAAGTGCGCGTCGTACGTCGAGTACGTGCTCGAGCGAGAGGGCGACGTCGCCGCCGTCGTCGCGGAGACCGTCCGCGCGACGCCGGTCGTCCCGCACCCCGACTTCTGGCGGACGGTCAGGCGGGCCTGCGACCGCCATGGGACGCTCCTGATCCTGGACGAGATTCCGACGGCCCTCGGCCGAACCGGCACGATGTTCGTCTGCGAGCAGTTCGGCGTCGTCCCGGACATGCTCGTCATCGGCAAGGGGCTGGGCGGCGGGGTCCTGCCGCTGGCGGCGCTGATCGCCCGGGAAGGCCTCGACGTCGCCGCGGACCGAGCGCTCGGGCACTACACCCACGAGAAGAACCCGGTGCTCTGCGCCGCGGGCCTGGCGACGCTGGATTATATTGAAGAACACGGACTGCTCGCCCGGTCGCGCGAGCACGGGCAGTATCTGCTCCGGGGCCTCGAGGGCCTCCGGACGCGGCATCCGCTCGTGGGTGACGTCCGCGCGCTCGGGCTTCTCGCCGGCGTCGAGCTCGTCGCCGATCGCGGCTCCCGCGCCCCGGCGGCGGAGGCGGCCGACGCCGTCATGTACGCGGCGCTGTCGCGCGGGCTGAGCTTCAAGCTCACGATGGGCAGCATCATCACGCTGGCGCCGCCGCTCACGGTCACGAACGACGAGTTGGACCGGGCGCTCGCGATACTCGACGAGTGCCTGACGGACGTCGAAGGCCAACGACGCTAGACGGAGGGTATCGCATGTCGGTCCGTAATCCGCTGGATCTCCCGCCCGATCTGCCCGTCCCGGTGGACGACGGCGCCGCGGCGCATCTCTCCGGCATGCGCGTGCCGCCCGTCGCGCTGGCGTCGACCGCGGGCGGCACGGTCGACCTCTCGTCGCTGAAGGGGCGGACGGTGGTGTACTGTTATCCACGCACCGGGCGGCCGGATCAGGCGGTGCCCGACGGCTGGGATCAAATTCCGGGGGCGCGGGGCTGCACCCCGCAGTCGTGCGCGTTCCGGGATCACTACGCGGAGTTCGAGCGCCTGGGGACCCGCGTGTTCGGCCTCAGCACCCAGACCACCGGGTACCAGCAGGAGGCGGTGACGCGCCTCCACCTGCCGTTCGCGCTGCTGAGCGACAAGGACCTCGAGCTCACGCGCGCGCTCCGCCTGCCCACGTTCGAGTTCGTGTGGGCCTTCGGCAACCAGCCCGCGGAGCTGATCAAACGCCTGACGATGGTGATCCGGGACGGCCGCATCGAGCACGTCTTCTATCCGGTCTTCCCGTCGAACATGGACGCCGGGCGGACCGCGGCCTGGCTCACCCAACATCCCGCGTAGTCCCGGCGCGGCCGGTAGTTGACATCAACAAATCAGTCTCTTATGATACGTACAAATCAACGTATCACGAGAGGGTGATGTATGCCATTTCCGAACGCCGGCGGCTCCCGCCGGCCGGCCCCCGCGGGGCGAGACGCCTCCGTCATCGCCCAGGCGCTCGCCGATCCCATCCGGTTCAAGATCCTGGAGCGGCTCACCGACGGACCCGCGGCCGTCTCGGAGCTCGTGCTGCTCACGGGTGAGGCGCAGTCCAACGTCTCCAACCACCTCTCGGTGCTGCGCGGCCGGGGGCTCGTGGCGGTAACCCGCATCGGCCGCCAGCGGGTCTACGAAGTGGCGAACCCGACGGTGAGCCAGGTGGTCGAGTCGCTCGCCATGATCGCCGGATGCGAGCGGGTCAGGCTGAAGATGTCCCCCTCCTTGGCGAAGGCCCGGACCTGTTACGACCACCTCGCGGGCCGGCTCGGCGTCGCGATTTTCGACTCGCTCGTCGCGCGCCGCGCGATCGCCCATCCGGGCGCGCGGTACCGCGGACCGATCGAATTGGGCCCCGCGGGCCCGGCGGTGTTCGGCGAACTCGGCGTCGGCTTGGAGGAAGCCGGGCGAGAGCGGCGCCAGTTCGCGACCGCCTGCGGCGATTGGAGCGAGCGGCGTGCGCATCTCGGCGGTGCGCTCGGCGCGGCGCTGTGGGTGCGCACCCTCGAACGCGGGTGGGTCGTCCGCAGGCCGGGCACCCGCATCATCGTCGTCACGGACAAGGGACGGCGGGGCCTCGCCAAGGAGCTCGGCGTCCGCCCGGAGGTGCTCAGCGCGTGACCCTTGGGGAGGGATCGGTCGCGGCCGGCGCCGCCGCCGAGCGCGGGACCGGACCCCGGCCGGGCCGGATTGACCCTTCCGCGCCGCAGATCTGCGGCGACGCCCGCGGGCACCACCTGTTCGGCATCGTCTTGAACCTCGCCTCGGCGGTGGCGTACAGCACGTCCGGCTTCTGGACGCGGCTCCTCCCGCTCGACCCGTGGACGATCCTGTTCTGGCGCGGCCTGTATGCCGGCGTGTTCATCGGGGGCGTCATCGTCTGGCGCTACGGCCGGCGGACCCTCGGGATCGTGCGCGGCATCGGCGCGCCGGGCATCGCCGCGGCATGTCTGTCCACGTTCGCGACGATCATGTACATCAACGCGTTCCGGCGCACGTCGGTGGCGGACGTCATGATCATGAACGCGACGACGCCGTTCATCGCCGCGGTTGCGGGCTGGCTGTGGTTGAAGGAACGTGAGCGCACGAGCACACTCGCCGCGAGCGGCGTCGCCCTGCTCGGCACGATGGTCATGGTGGGCGGATCCGTACGTGAGGGACATCTCGCCGGCGATTTGCTCGCGTTTGGCATGGCGTTGTGCATGGCCGGCATGATGCTGCTCATACGCCGGCACCGCGAGACGCCGATGCTGCCCGCGGCGTGCCTCTCCGCGTTGCTCTGTCCGATCTTCGTATGGCCGTTCGCGCACCCCGGCGCGGCCGCCGGCACCGACATGCTGAACCTTGTGCTCTTCGGCGTAACCCAGTTCGGGCTCGGCCTGCTGCTCCTCACCCTCGGCGCACGGCTGATCTCGGCGACGGAGACCGCGCTGATCCAGGCGATCGAGGTGCCGCTCGGCCCCTTGTGGGTGTGGTTCGCGTTTCGCGAAGTCCCGCCGCTCCCGACGTGGCTCGGCGGGATCATCATCATGGCCGCCGTCCTCGGCCACGTCGCGGCGGGCCGGACCCGCGGGGTCCGAAGCTGAGTCGGAGCGCGTTACGTCTGTCCGCTCTCGTATAGCCAGCGCGCGATCAGCGCGTCCGTGTCGCCGCCGAACGATTCCCGCGAGCCCTCCGACAGCACCGCGCCGGTCCGCATCACGTAGACGTAGTCCGCGATCTCGAGCGCGCGCTTGATGTTCTGGTCGACCAGCAAGACCGCTTTGCCGGCCGCCGCGAGGTCCTTGACGAGACCGTAGATCTGGGCGGCGACGCGCGGTTCGATGCCCGCGGTCGGCTCGTCGATGAAGAACACCGTGGGGTCGTACATCAGGCTGCGGGCCATCTCCAGTTGGCGCTGCTGGCCGCCGCTGAGGGTGCCGGCAGCCTGCCGGCGCTTCTCCTTCAAAATCGGAAACTGCTCGACCGCCCGTTCTACGAGCCGGTCGACCCGAGCCCGCTCTCGCTTGTGCCGCCACGCACCGAGACGGAGGTTCCACTCGACGGTGAGGTGCGGAAAGATGCTGGGCCGCTGCGGCAGGTAGGTGATGCCGTAGTCGCCCATCCGGTGCGGCATCGCGCCGCGGATCGAACGGCCGTCGAGCGTGACGTCGCCCTCCGACGCCGGCAGGAAACCGAAGAGCACCTTGAGGAGCGTCGACTTCCCGGTGCCGTTTGGCCCCAGCACGCAGGCGATTCGGCCGCGCCACGCCGTGACGGAGACGCCGCGCAGGATGTTGATGCCCGGCAGGTAGCCGGCGACCAGGTCGCGCGCGACGAGACAGGCCTCGTTCGAGCCGGCGCTCGGCGCTTCGTTCGCCGCCACGCTACAACCCCGAGTACGCGGCCAGAACGTTCTGGTCCGCGCGCACGGCGTCCGGCAGGCCGTCGGCGATCTTGCGCCCCCGCGCCATCACGACGAGCCGCTTGGCGATTCGCAGAATCGACTCCATGTCGTGGTCGACGACGACGAACGTCCGGCCCGCGGCGTGCAGCTCCTGAATGCGCTTGATCAGCTCGTCCCGCAGACGCGGGTGAACGCCGGCGAACGGCTCGTCGAGGAACAGCACCGACGGCTCCAGCATGAGCGCCCGGCCGAGCTCGAGCAGCTTTTGCTGGCCCCCCGACAGGTTCTTGGCGTCCAGCCCTTCGAGATGAATCAGGTTGAGAAACGTCAGGTACCCGCGCGCCTTCTTCGCCGCGGCCTCGCGGCTCGAACGGGGCCGCGTGAGTCCGGGCACCAGCATGTTCTCGAGAACCGTCATGCGGCCGAAGAGCTGGGTCAGCTGGAACGTGCGGGCCACGCCGCGTCCCGCGAACTCGTGCGCCGGCCGCGCCGTCATCCGGTGCCCGCGCACCTGCACCCGGCCGCCGTTCGGGCTGAGGTGGCCGGTCAGGATGTTGATGAGCGTCGTCTTGCCGGAGCCGTTCGGCCCGATCAGACCGATCAGATCGCCCGCGGAGACCGTGACGTCGACCCCGTCGACGGCCGCGATGCCCCCGAAGTGCTTGGCCAACCCGACGCCTTCGATGAGCACGCCGTCGGCAGCCGCGTGGGAGGGGCCGAGGACGCCGTCCACCGCCGGGTTCATACCGCCGATCCGCCCTGACTCGCCTCGCCGCCGATGCCCTCAGGCACCGTGGCCGCGACGGCGGGCCGGCCCGCATCGCCGAGGCGCACAAACCAGAGCCACAGCGGCGTCAACAAACCGTTGCGCGCGAACCGCATCGTGAACAGCAGGACGATACCAAAGATCTCCAACCGCCAGATGCCGAATTCGCGCAGGTACTCCTGCAGGAATTCGACGCCGATCGCGCCGCCCACGGCCGTGGGAATGCGTTCCATGCCGCCGATCACCGTCATCACGACAAGCAGGGCCATCCGGTCGAGGTCCCCGATGTCGGGCGTCAGCACCGGCGTGTAGTGCGCAAAGAACGCACCGGCCAGGCCGGCGAAGCCGCTCGCGATCGCGAACACGAGAATCCGAAAGCGCGCCACGGCCACGCCGGACGCCGCGGCGGCCTGCTCGTCCTCGCGAATCGCCCGGAGGAACAACCCCCAACGCGAGTGCACCAGAATCCCCATGAGGGCGAGCGACCCGGCTAGCAGGCCGAACGACGTGTAGAAGTACGGCAGGCGGGACGCGGTGTGAAACAGCGGGACGGTGTGGAGCCCCGTCATTCCTCGGGTGACTTCGTCCTCCGTCGAGACGGTGATGCGGACGATCTCGGAGAAGGCCAGCGTGAAGATGGCGAGGTACGGGCCGGTGAGGCGGAGGCAGACCCAGCCGATCCCGGCGCCGACCAGGCAGCAGGCGACCGTGCCGGCGGCCATCCCGAGCGGGACCGGCATCCCGGTGAACTGGACCAGCAGCGCGGACGTGTAGCCGCCCACCGACGCGAAGGCCATGTGCCCGAGCGAGAAGAGCCCGGCGTACCCGGCGAGCAGCGACCAGCTCGACGACAGAATCGCGTAGAACATGGCGATGATGAGGACGTGCATCCAGTACGAGTTCAAGAGGTGCCCGTAGCCGAGGAGCAGCCCCGCGGCGACGACCAGGATGGCCGCGTACAGTCCCCGCACCGGCCTAGTCCATTCGCAGGTGGCGCCGGCCGAAGAAGCCCGTCGGCCGGAAGATCAGCACCACCATCAGGACGAAAACGGAAAACGCGTTCGAGTACGACAGCGCGCGGGTGACATCGGGCAGGAATGCGGTGAACAGGGCCTGGGCCTCGCCGAGCGTGACACCGGCCAGCACGCTCCCCGCCACCGACCCCATACCGCCGAGAATCACGATGACGTACGACTGGATATTGGGCAGCACACCCATGTCCGGCGAGAGCGAGAAGATCGGGCCGATCAGCGCGCCCGCGGCCGCGGCCAGCGCGGCCCCGACGGCGTACGCCAGCGTGTTGAACCGGCGCGGATTGATGCCGACGATCGACGCCGAATCGCGCGACTGGCTGACCGCGTCGAGGGCCTGCCCCCAGATCGTGCCGGTCATGAAGTAGAGCAGCGCGAAGATCAACACGAGACCAAAGATACCGGCGAACAGCCGATCGTTGGTGATGACGAGCGCGCCGATCCGGTGCACGCCCGCGATGAACGACGGCGGCTTCAGCGGGAACACGCCGAACACGATGATCGCCGCGTTCCGGAGAAAGAAGGCCAGGCCGAAGGTGATGATGATGCCGTATTCGTCCTTCCGTTCGGTCCGCTCGCTGTACAGCGGCGTCAGCAGCAGGCGCTCCAGCACGACCCCGAGGATGAAAACGGCCGCCATGGCGATGAACATCGCGGCGAACGGTGGGATCCCGGCCAGCGTGATCGCGTAATACGCGGTGTAACCGCCGAGCATGTAGAGATCGCCGTGCGCGAAGTTGACGATCTTGAGGATCGAAAAGATCAGCGTGACGCCGACGGCCACCAGCGCGTAGATGATGCCGATGACGAGGCCGTTGGTGGCCTGGATCAGGAAATAATCGAGCATTGGCCGGCGGCGGCGCCCGTGAGCTCAGAAAACGGGGGAAGGCGCGTCCCGGTACATCGTGACGGCCTTCCCCCGAACGGTCCGGTTATTCCGCCGCGTGCGGGCTACTTCGGCTTCTGGTACGTGTACGCCACGGTCGCGAGGTTGCGCGGCCAGATCACCGGCGCGTCCTCAGGCTTCTGTCCGACCTTGTCGTACTGGAGCAGGTAAAGCGGCGCGTCCACGTACTGGTGATACGCCCAGTCCGGGCTGTGGCTGGTCGAGAACGCGTAGACGCCGCGCGTGCCGCTCCACTTCGACGTCTCGAGCGCGTGGATGATGGCCTTGGAATCGGTGCTGCCCGCGCGCTTGATCGCGTCGACCATGATGTACGCCGCGTCATAGGACTCCATCGACTGCGGCGTAGTCGCAGACTTGAAACGCGCCTGGAACGCCGCCACGAACGCTTTGGTCTTGGCGTTCCACTTGGCCTTCGGCAGACCGGGGTTCTCGGTCACGATGCCGATGCCCGCCTCGCCCACGTTCTTCCAGAACGCCTCGGTGGTCGCCGGGCCGCCGGAATCGTACAGGCCGGTCTGAGCGGTGGGGGCGAGTCCAAGGCTCTTCGCCTGGCTGACCAGCGGGTAGAGCCCGGCCTCGCTGTACGCCGCCGCAATGAAATCGTAGCGCGGGGCATGGGCGAGCACGCGCTGCAGCTCAGCGGTGAACTCGGTCTGGTTCAGGTCCACGCCGACGACGTCGTAGCGGATGCCGTGTTTCCTGAGGTTCTCGACGAGTACGTCCCGGTGGCCCTCGCCGCCGTCCGTCTTCTCGTACATCACGAGGATGTTCTTGAACCCGGCGGCCGCGAGCCAGTCGCCGTAGCGGTTCGCGATGATGGCCTGGCACGGCGCGACCCGGAAGACCTCTGGATAGCCCTTCGCCGTGATCTTGTTGGCCCAGACGTCGACCGCGATAATCGGCGTGCCGGTCTTGTGCACGACTTCCATCTCGGCCAGGAAGACGCCGCTGTGGAATTCGCCGAAGATGCCGACCGCGTGCTCCTGCGCGGTCAGCCGCTCGGCGCCCGCCGTGCCCTCTTCGGGCTTACCGCGGGTGTCGGCTTCGACGAGCTTGATCGGCCGGCCGAGAACGCCGCCCTTGGCGTTGATCTCGTCGATGGCCATCTGCGCCGCGTCCAGCATCAGCTTACCGTCTTCGTAGCCGCCGGGCGGCGAGAGCGGTCCCACTTCGCCGATCACGATCGGGCTCGCCGCGCTCCAGCTCATCTTGATCGGCACCAAGAGAAGCCCGGCCACCGCCAGGACGGCGAAACCGGTGATCACTCCGCGCTTCAAGACACTCATTACGTCGCGCCCCCCTTCGTCTCGAGTGCCCTGCTCTTCTGGTCCGCTGCCATCTCCCGGTGTCGTTCGGTCCGCCGCCGCGGGCACCCCCTTACGCGCCGATTTCCGTCAGTGCACCGTCGATCGCCTGCACGCCGGTCTCGATCTCGTCCTCGGTGACGACCAGCGGCGGCGCAGCGAGGAACACGTTGTAGCGGCCCATGATGTAGACACCCCGCTTGCGCGCAGCGCCGACGAGCGACTTCATCGGGCTCGGGCCGGCGCCGCGCCCCTGGAACGGCTCGAGCGGCTCCTTCGTCGTCCGATCTTTCACGAGCTCGATCCCCCAGAACAGACCGAGACCGCGCACGTCGCCGACCTTGGGGTGGCGCTCCGCCATCTTCCGCAGCTTCGCACCGAGCAGGTCGCCCATCCGGCGCGCCCGCTCCACGAGGCGCTCCTCCTCGAACACTTCGAGATTGGCGAGGCCGGCGGCGCAGGCGAGCGGATGGCCGGAGTAGGTCAGACCGGCCCACAGCACCTTGTCGTCGAAGTGGCGCGAAATCTTCTCGTTGACGAGCACGCCGCCGAGCGGGACGTAGCCGGACGTGACGCCCTTGGCAAACACGAGCATGTCCGGCCGCGCGTTCCAGTGATCGCATACGAACCATTCGCCGGTGCGGCCGAAGCCGGTCATCACCTCGTCGAAAATCAACGCGATCCCGTGGCGGTCGCAGATCTCGCGGACACCCGTGAGGTACCCGTCGGGATAGATCACGAGACCGCTGCCGCCGATCATCGCCTCGATCAGGATCGCGGCGACGCTGTTCGGCCCCTCGTACATCAGGACGGTCTCGAGGTGCTCGAGCGCCGCCTCGGTCTCGCGCTCCGGCGGCACCGAAAAGGGGCTGCGGTACGGATACGGCGTAAGGAACCGGGTGACGCCGGGAATGCCCGGTTCGACCGGCCAGCGGCGCGGGTCGCCGCTCAGCGTGATCGCGCCGTACGTCGCGCCGTGATAGCCGCGATAGGACACGAACACTTTCTGCCGGCCGGTGTACAGCCGCGCCATCTTGACCGCGTTCTCGTTCGCGTCGGCGCCGCCGTTCGTGAAGAACACCTTCGGGAAGGCGCGGCCGGGCGAGATCTTGGAGAGCTTCTCGGCGAGGCGTGCGCGCGGCTCTGTCGAGAAGCTGGGATTGACGAACGTGAGCCGCTCGGCCTGCCGCTGGATGCCGGCGACGATTTTTGGATGGCTGTGGCCGGCGTTCACATTGATCAATCCCGAGCAGAAGTCCAGGATGCGCCCGCCGTCCGCGGTGTAGAGCCAGCAGCCCTTCGCCTGGTCGATCGCGAGCGGTCCGGGGCCGCCCTGAGCCTCCCACGGGATCAGGACGTGTTCCCTCGTGAGTTGGGCGGTGGCATCGGTGGCGGGGGAAGGCTTGGTGACGGCCATGCTACACCTCCGGTGGGGACAAACTGCGACGCCGTCGCGCTCCGACGGGCGTGCATTTCACCACGGCGCCGCGCCCTACCTGCGGCGCGGCGTGATCGGAGCGTAACAAGGGGGTTAACGGACCGCGAAAATTCCGGGAGAGCCGAACATCAGTGCGCGCCGTTCAGGACGTACTCGAAGATGTCGAAATTGCGGAGCGCCGCCGCCGGCCGGGCCGCGTATTCGGCCGCCAGGCGCCGCGACACAAGGAACGGCACCGGCTGCTCGTGGAGGCTGCCGTGGGATCGCAGCCGCGCGCCGGCGAGCTGCGAGAGATCGTGGTCGGCCGCCCGCGCCCCGATCGCGCGGCCGCGCGCGCCGATGACCGTGACGTCTCCCTCGCGGTCGAACGGCAGTTCGAACCGGGCGGCCGCCTCTTCACGAACGAGCGCGAGCTCCACCCCCGGCAGCGACCGCGCGTGCCGCAGCACCGCGTCGCGGTCCAAGCCCGGCCGCATCAGGTGCACCCGCACAAACCCGCCGAGCGCGCCGTGGTGCCGCACGAACGGATCCGTGATCGGGCAGATCACGCGCGTCGCGTTTTCGCCGAAGGCCGCGTCCAGGCTATCGCCGAGGTAGAGGACATTGGGCCGGCCGTCCGGCAGCGCCATGTCCGTCATGCCGTGATCCGCCGCGACGCCGACCGTCGCGCCGAGCGCGACAAGGCCGGCGAGCCGCGCGTCGACGTCGCGCATGAACGCATTCGCCTCCGGGGTGCCCGGCGCGTACTTGTGCTGCACAAAATCCGAGAGCGACAGGTACATCAGGTCCGGCCGCCGCGCCCGCAGCAGCGCGATTCCGGCGTCCAGGACGAACAACGACAGGTCGGCGCTGTACGGGTCGGGCTCGGGCCGGCCGACGAGTTCCACCACCCCGGTGATCCCGTGCTCCGCTTCGCTCGTGGAGGCGGCGCGCTCGGCGGAGAACGCGATGCCGCGGAGATCCTTGCCGAGCGCCTTGCGCAGCTTGTCTTTGGCGGTGATGGCGACCACGACCGCCCCGGCCTCCGAGAAGCGCGCCAGGATCGTCGGCGCCCGCAGCGGCGTCGCGTCGGTCATCATGACCTCGCGTCCGGTGTCCCGATCGAGGTAGTAGTTGCCGGCGACGCCGTGCACCGCCGGCGGCGCGCCGCAGACGATGGACACGTTGTTCGGGTTGGTGAACGACGGCATCGCCGACGTTGCGATCGCGGCGAACCCCTCCCGCGCCATCCGGTCGATCGCCGGGATCATCTTCGCGGCCCGCGCGGCGTCGATGTACGACGGATCGCAGCCGTCGAAACAGACGACGACCGACGGGCGCGCCGGCCACGCCAGCGTGCGCCCGTTGACCTGGACGGCGTCCCTCCGCGGCGCGGCGCGCGTCACCGCGCGCGGGCCTCCGGGCGAAAGACGGCCGTGCTCAGGTACCGGAGGCCCGAGTCCACGATGATCGTCGCGACCGTCCTCCCCGGTCCGAGCCGCTCGGCGACCCGCAGCGCCGCGGCGACGTTCGCCCCGGTGGACGGGCCGGCGAAGATCGCCTCCTCGCGCGCGAGACGGCGCGCCATCGCCTCCGCGTCGTCCGTGCTCACGGTCAGGACCTCGTCCACCTCGGTCGGCTTCCAGAGCGGCGGAATGAACCCGATGCCGATGCCCTCGATCTTGTGCGACCCGGACGGTTTCCCGGACAGCACGGCCGATTCCGCGGGCTCGACGGCGACGACCATCACGTCGCGGTTGTGCCGGCGAAGCGCCCGCGCCGTGCCGTGAATCGAATGCGCGGTGCTGACGGCGTGCACGAACGCGTCCAGACGGCCGCCCGTCTGTATCCACAACTCGTCGCCGAGCGCGTGATAGCCCGTCTCGCCGTCGGCGTTGTTGAGCTGATCCGCCCACCAATGGCCGGGCCGGCGGCTGAGCTCCGCGGCCCTCGCGATCATCGTCTTGATCAACTGCGCGTTGATCCTGCCGTGGTCGCTCGGCACGTCGGTGATCTCGGCGCCGTACGCGAGCATCGTGTACCTCTTCTCGTCGCTGAACGCGTCCGAGAACACGAAGTGCGTCTTGTAGCCGAGCGCCGCGCAGACGAAGGCGATCGAGATCCCGGTCGTCCCGGCGGTGTACTCGATCACCGTGCCGCCGCGGGACAGGCGTCCGTCGGCCGCGGCGCGCTCGACGACCGCGCGCGCCATCCGGTCCTTCATGCTGCCGGTCGGGTTGGCCGACTCGACCTTCGCGACGACACGCGCCGCCCCGGGGGACACGACGTGACGCAGCTCGACGAGCGGCGTGTTGCCGATCGCGTCGAGGATCTGAAGGGACGCCGCCGTCTCCACGCGCCCCTAGTTCAAGGCGCGTCCGCCGCTTCCATCTTCACGCGGCCGTGAAACGTGCCCGTCGTAAAGGGTTCGTGCCCCCCGCGCTGAAGAGGAGGCTCCCATGACCGACGCCGTTCGCGGCCTTTTCACGCTCGACGAGCTGCGATCGCTCGTCGCCTCCGGCGAGATCGACACGGTGATCGCGGCGATGGTCGACATGCAGGGGCGCCTGATGGGCAAGCGCGTGACGGGCCGGTTCTTCCTCGACCAGGTCGCGGAGAGCGGCGCCCACGCCTGCAGCTACCTGCTCGGCGTGGACGTCGAGATGGAGCCGCTGCCCGGCTACCGCTTGACGAGCTGGGAGAGCGGATACCACGACCTGCACATGCGGCCCGACTTCGGCACGCTGCGGCGGATTCCGTGGCTCGAGCGCACCGCGCTCGTCTTGTGCGATCTCGCCCATGAGACCGGGGACCCCGTGGAGGAGTCGCCGCGGCAGATCCTGCGCCGCCAGGTCGAACGCGCGCGGGCCCAAGGGTACCTCGCGATGGTCGCGTCCGAGCTCGAGTTCTACATCTTCCGCGAGTCGTACGCGAGCGCGCAGCGCAAGCAGTTCGTCAATCTGGAGCCGTACGGCCGCTACATCGAAGACTACCACATCCAGCAGGGCACGAACGAAGAGTGGTTCGTCCGCCAGATCCGCAACGGCCTCGACGCCGCGGGCGTGCCGATCGAGTTCAGCAAAGGCGAGTGGGGCCCCGGGCAGCACGAGCTGAACCTCCGCTACGCGCGGCCGGTCGAGATGGCCGACCGCCACACGATCTTCAAACACGGCACGAAGGAGATCGCGGCGCTCAACGACCTCGCGGTCACCTTCATGGCCAAGTGGCGGGCCGACCTCGCCGGGTCGTCCTGCCACCTGCACGCCAGTCTGTGGGACCCCGACGGGGTCCGCAATCTCTTTTGGGAAGACGGCGCCGCGCCGCTCGGGATGTCGGCGCTGTTCCGCCACTTTCTCGCCGGACTGCTGGCCGGCGCGCGGGAGCTCGCGTACTTCTACGCGCCCTACATCAACTCGTACAAGCGGTTTCTCGCCGGGACGTTCGCGCCGGTCGCGGCGGTCTGGAGCCACGACAACCGGACGTGCGGCTTCCGCGTGGTCGGCCACGGGAACGGCCTGCGCGTCGAGAACCGCATCCCCGGCGCCGACGCCAATCCGTACCTGATGTTCGCGGCGACGCTCGCCGCCGGCCTCTGGGGCATCGAGCGCCGTCTGGAGCCGCCGGCGATGTTCGAGGGCGACGCATACCGTGCGGCGGACCTGCCCGGGATCCCGCGCACGCTGCGCGACGCGACGGCCGCGCTCGAGCGCAGCGAGATCGCGCGCGAGGCGTTCGGCCACCGGGTCATCGACCACTACCTGCACACCGCGCACCTGGAGCAGGATGCCTACGACCGCGCCGTGACCACCTGGGAACTCGCCCGCAACTTCGAGCGCACCTGATGGGGGAGCGAATCTGATGCGGCTGGAAGGCAAGGTCGCGCTGATCACGGGCGCCGGGAGCGGCATGGGTCGCCTGGCCGCGCAGGTCTTCGCGCGCGAAGGCGCCCGCGTCGTCCTCGCCGATGTCTCGCAGGACGCGGGAAAAGAGGCGGCCGCCGAAGTCGAGCGCGGCGGCGGCAAGGCCGTCTTCGTCGCGGCGGATGTCTCGCGCGAGCGCGACGTCCAGACGCTGGTCCTCCGGGGGAGAGAGGCCTTCGGCCGGCTCGACGTCCTCTACAACAACGCGGGCATCTTCCCGGCGGACGACGGCTCCGTGGTGGACGTACCCGAACAGGTCTGGGATCGCGTCATGGCGGTCAACCTGAAGGGCATCTACCTCTGCTGCAAGCATGGAATCCCGGAAATGCTGCGGAGCGGCGGCGGCTCGATCATCAACGTCGCGTCGTTCGTCGCGCTGGTCGGCTGCACGGTACCCCAGGACGCCTACACCGCCAGCAAGGGCGGCGTAATCGCGCTGACCAAATCGCTGGCCGTGCAGTTCGGTCCGAAGCACGTGCGGACCAACGCGATCGCGCCCGGACCGATCGAAACACCGCTGCTGATGTCGTGGCTGCTCACCAACCCGGCCGAGAAGAAGAAGCGGCTCGACCGGATCCCGGCCGGTCGGTTCGGCCGACCCGAGGACATCGTGAACATGGCGCTCTACCTGGCGTCGGACGAAGCGGCCTGGGTGAACGGCGCCGTCATGGTGGTAGACGGCGGCATTACGTCCAACTACTTTTAGAACATGCTGCGGACCCGCACCGGGACCCCGGCCGACGCCGAGGCGATCGCGCGTATTTATAATGAAGGTATCGAGGACAGGGTCGCGACCTTCGAGACCCGTCCGCGAAGCGCCGAGGACGTGCGGGCCTGGTTCGACGGCAGACACCCGATCGTCGTCGCGGAGGACGGCGGCCGGGTGCTCGCGTTCGCCTCGACCTCGACGTACCGGCCGCGCGACTGCTACGCCGGCATCGCGGAGTTCTCGGTGTACGTCGCGCGCGAGGCGCGCGGGCGCGGGGCCGGGCGAGTGGTCATGGCGGCGTTGATCGCCGACGCGGAGCGCGCGGGGTTCTGGAAGCTGGTGTCGCGCGTGTTTCCGCAGAACACGGCGAGCCTGGGCCTCCTGAAATCGGTGGGATTTCGGGAGGTCGGACGGTACGAGAAGCATGCCAAACTCGACGGCGTCTGGCTGGACGTGGTGATCGTGGAGCGCCTGCTGGCGGCCAACTTCCGGTGACCGCCGGACGCCGCTGAAGGGAGACCCGATGCCGGACTGGACAACGCATCCCGAGGGGGCGGCGCCGGCCAAAGTGCAGGCGCTGGCTGAGCAGATCGAGCGCGACGGCGGCCGCGTCCTGGCGGCCTACCGCGAGCCGATCGGCGAGCATTGGCAGATCTTCTGCCTGCTGCCGACCGACAAGGTGGAGGCAACGCCCTACCAGCGCGACCTCTCGCCGACGCACGTGAAGCGCCTTCAGGCCGTCGTCAAAAAGCTGGACCGCGCCGTGGATCCGATCGTCGTGATGTCGCCGGAGCCGGGCACGTACTGGACGCCGAACGGCAACCACCGGCGGGAAGTCATGCGCAAGCTGAAGGCGGAGATGATCCCGGCGATCGTCGTGCCCGAGGCCGACGTAGCCTTCCAGATCCTCGCGCTGAACACGGAGAAGGCGCACAATCTGAAGGACAAGTCGCTCGAAGTGATCCGGATGTACCGCGGGCTCGTCGAGCACGAGCCGTCGAAGGGCGAGGAAGCCTACGAATTCCAGTTCGAGGCCGCCTACTATATCACGCTCGGGCTGCTCTACGAGAAGAACAAGCGGTTCGCCGGCGGTGCGTTCGCGCCGATCCTGCGGCGCGTCGACGGGTTTCTCAAGGGGAACTTCCCGAAGACGCTGCCGCAGCGCGAAGAGCGCGCGGCGCTGGTCATGCGGGCCGACGAGGCGCTCGCCGGCGTCGTCGAGCGCCTCAAGAAGCGGGGCCTGCGCCACCCCTACGTCAAGAATTTCGTCCTTGCGCGCACGACGCCGCTCACGCGCGCGCGCAAGACGCTGCCGGGCTTCGATCAAACGTTCAAGAAGCTCGCCGCCAACATCGAGGAGTTCGACATCTCGAAAGTCCGCTACGAGGACATCCAGCGCGCCGCGATCATGGCGGTGCCGGCGGCGACATGAGAGAGCAGGCCGCGCGCCGGCAATACGCGTTCGACAATGTATGGATTCACGCGCGGCAGCGGCTGGACGGCCTTGAGCAGCTCCTCGATCCGGGGACGATTCGACATCTCGAGGCGCTCGGGGTCGCGGAAGGCTGGCGGTGCTTGGAGGTCGGCGCCGGCGGCGGCTCCGTCACGACATGGCTGTGTCAGCGCGCCGGCTCGACAGGGCATGTGACGGCCACGGACCTCGACACTCGCTTCCTCGACGCCGTGACGATGCCCAATCTCGACATCCGCCGGCACGACATCGTCACCGATGAGCTGCCGGAGATGAGATTCGACCTCGTGCTGTCGCGACTGGTGCTGGAGCACATTCAGCAGCGTGAGACGGCGCTGCGGCGGATGCTGTCCTCGCTCAAGCCGGGCGGCTGGCTGGTGTGCGAGGATACCGACAGCGCGTCCGTGACGCTCCTATCTCCAACCAACCCTGCCAGCCGGGAGCTTTTCGCCAGGGTGGAACGCGCAAAGGACGCGGTCCTGACCGCCCGAGGCCATGCGTACTGCGGTCGGCAATTGTACGGGTATTTCTGCGCGCTCGGCCTCGAGCGTGTCCGGACCGAAGGGCGCGCCCCCTTGATCTACGCCCGCACCGCACCCGCGCGGTGGAAGGCGCTCTCCGTGGACCAAATCCGCACGGACATCGTCGGCACCGGCCGCGCAACGGACGCGGACATCGATGGATATCTTGCCTTGGTCGATTCACAGGAGTTCGTCGCGCAAGGATTCACGGTCATGACGGCTTGGGGGCGGCGACCCGGCGCGTAACGTCCCGGCCGCGGTCTCAACCGCCGCTTATTTGAGCCCGTAGGCCACCACCGCGTGCGCCGCGCCGATGTAGACGCGGCCGCCATAGACGGCCGGCGTGATGAACCGATGCGTCGGGCCGGGACCGTCTCCGTTCGACGAGGCGTACAGCGGCGCGCCGGTGCGGGCGTCGAGAGCATGCAGGGAGCCGGCGGCGGTGTCGACCACCCACACGATCCCGTTGGCGCCCGATCCCGTAACCGCCGGGGCGCCGGCGTCACGCATCCCCGGGCTGCACCACGCGACGTCGAGTACCGACGCGTGGGACTGCGCCGACACGTCGAGCCGCAGCGCCACGATTCCACCGGTGCCGCGACACGGTTCAGGCTGCGACCCGCCGCCCGTTCCGGGCAGGTAGATGAACCGGCCCGCGGCTCCGCCGTCCCAGTACGCGCCCGCCGAGAAGATGCGCCCGCCCGGGCCGCGGCAGTCCCCAAACACGCACCGGCTGTACACGCCCTCGCCGCTCACGCCGTCGCCCTTCGCGACCCCGCCCATGTTGTCCCGGTTGACGAGATAGACCACACCCTGCTTGCCCGCGGCCACCACGAGGTGCGGGGTCGCGGTGCCCGGCTGGTCGGGCAGCACCATCGGCGTCGCCGACCCGAGGTCGGTGTCGGTGCCGTTGAGCGGCACGTAGTTGCTCGGTATGAAGAAGTCGCGCGCGGAGCCCGAGAAGCGGAGCGACGGCGAGGTCTCGAGCCGCACCACGGCCTCGCCGTAGTCGACCCGGCCTCCGGAATCGCTGTTGCCGGTGCCGGCGTACAGCCGGCCGTCCGCGTCCGCGGAGATGCCGCCCGTCGCCCAGATGCCGCCCATGCGCCCGGTTGGCGTCGCGTAGGATTCTTGTCTGCCCGGTGCAGCGACCGGCACCGCGACCACCCAACCGTGGTAGTCCCCGCAGTCGCCCCAGTAGCCGCCGAAGGGTATATAGATGACACCGTGCAGGAGCAAAAGCGCTCCGCGCTGCTGCTGCGGCCGGACGTCGAACTTAAGGCCGCCCGACGCCGGCGGGTCGATCGTAACCGGCCAGCCCCGGCGCACCGCGCCGGTGTCGAGGCCGAGCGCCGCGATCCGATACGAGCGCGTGCGGCCGCCGTCGGGCGTCGTCTGCGCGACGGCAAACAAAGTGCCCGACGCGCGGTCGACGACGGGCGTGCCGGTGATCCCCACCGGGTCGATGTTGCCGCAGGGCAGGCTGGACCGCGGCACGGGCGTGCCGAGCGACACGGGACCCCAGAGCCGCGTCCCGCTCTCGGCGTCGAAGGCGTAGACCGCGTCGCGCTCGGTCGCGACGTAGACGACCGTGCGCGGCTGCCCGCGGACCGTCACCCCGGGAACGACCAGCGGCGACGCGTAGACATCGCCGTCGACCGGTTCGCTCCACAGCCGGCGCGGCGACCGCGACCGCACGGCTTCCGGCGTGAGCGCGCGCTCGCCCGGATCCCAGCCGGTGCGCGCCGGATCGGAGTGAAACATGAGGATACCGGCCGGCGCGGCGGGGGCGGCCGCCGAAGCGCCGCCGCCGAGGCTCAGCACGAGGACGGCCAGCGGAACGAGGAACCACGAGGCCGGCCGTGAACGCTTAGCCATCACACGCACCTCCGGACGGTTCGGCGGGGAAAAAGATCACGTATGGCCAGAGCGATCCGCATACCCACCGGGCTGAGAGACGGCGAGCGTCCCTCGGGCGGCGCCGTTGCGCGCGCCGGCCGGACCTGCCTGCGCGCGGCGCGGCGGTTCGTCCGGCACGGGGACTTTTTCCCAGCCGCGGCGATCAGTTATTACGCCATCTTCTCAATGCTGCCGCTGGCCATCCTGCTGCTCGTAACCCTTCAGTTCATCTTCAACGTGCCCGACGCAAACGTCAGCAAAGGGATGGGCCGGCTGTTCGGGGGACTCACCGACACCGACATCCTGCTGCAGACGATTCGCAGCGCGTACACGCAGCACGCGCGGCTCGGATGGCTCGGGGGGATCGCGCTGATCGCGGCGGCGGCCGGCGTCTTCAGCGCGGTGCAGGTGGCCCTCAACCGAGTCTGGGAAGTGCCCGGGCGGCGCTTTCACTTCCAATTCCTGCTCGGCATCGTGATGATGGCGACGTCGCTGCTCGTGTTTCTCGGGATGCTGCTGCTCATCTTCAATACGATGCGCTTCCTGCGGGTCAGCGAGATCGGCGCCCTGCTGGGCCATCCGCGCCTGCCGCGCAGCGGGCCCCTGAGCGGACTGTCGATCACCACCGCGGTGGCCCAGTTCGTCGTGTTCTGGGTCGGCTACCGCATGCTGCCGAACGTGCGCGTCCGGTGGCGCGACGCGTGGCTCGGCGCGCTCGTCGGGGCGGTCCTCTGGCACATCATCGCGATCGGGCTCGGCTGGTACCTCACGGCGATGTCGGACTATTCGACCCTGTACCATCAGGTCGAAGCGATCATGGTGCTGATCATCTGGGTGTACGCGCTCTCCTGCTGCTTCCTCTTCGGCGCCGAGTTCGTCGCGGAGTGGACGCCGTATCCGCACGTGATCCGGGAAGTGGAAGAGCCGCATGCGGCGCCGTCTTCGGCCCAGGAACGGGTGGCCGCCGGCGGCAGTTGATCCCCAACGCCGTGAAGGTGAGCGCCGGTCCCTCGCGCTCGATCCTCGCGATCGCGCCGCGGGCTAAGCCCGGGCGGCCACCGCTTTATACACCGGCGTGAGCCAGTGCCGGTACTCCGGCACGCGGCCCTCCGCGACCGAGAAGTAGACTTCCTGAAGCTTGCGGGTCAGCGGCCCCGGCCGGCCCGACCCGATCGCGTAGTGGTCGATCGTGTTCACCGGCGTGACCTCGGCGCCGCTGCCGCAGAAGAACGCCTCGTCCGCGATGTACAGCTCGGTCCGGTCGATTTCGCGCTCCTCCACCGGGATCCGCAGCACGTCGCGCGCGAGCTCCATCACCGTCGTGCGCGTGATCGACTCCAGGATGTTCGCGGTGATGGGCGGCGTGACGAGCCGGCCGCCGCGGATCATCATGAAGCACGAACCCGGTCCCTCCGAGACCTTGGCGCGCTCGTTCAGCATGATCGGCGAGCCGTTGAAGCCGTTCAGTCGCGCCTCGGTCCACGCAAAGCGCGAGTTGTGGTAATTCGCTCCGGACTTTACGCGCGGCGGCACCGCGTTGTCCGAGATGCGCGTCCAGGTGCTGATGCATGAATCGCAACCGTCCGTGACGGCCTTGGAGTGCGGCGCCAGCCGAGGGACGATGAAGCCGCCGGTCGGTTCCTTGCCCGCGTCGGCGGAGCTGCTGTGCTCCTCCTCGCCGACGTACAGGGTCAGGCGGAACCACACCGTCCCCTGGAATTTGTTCGCGCGGATCGTGTCGATCTCGGCCCGGGTCAGCTCGTCCGCCGACCACGGAATCGGCATGCGCATGATCTTCGCGGAGTTCCACAGCCGCGCCATGTGGTCGGCGTTCCGGAAGATGTAGAGTTCACGCTCGTCGCTGTTCCAGTACGCGCGGACCCCTTCGAAGATGTTGGCGCCGCGGAGCACCGTCGCCGTCGAGACATGGACCTTCGCGTCCGCCCAAGGCACGACCTTGCCGTCGAACCACACGAACTCCGCCCGATCTGCCATCGACTACGCCTCCAGCTAGTTCCGGGATTCTTCCACTATAGCGCTTTTGCCGGCCGCGCGCACGCGCTCGTTCCCGCGTCGCGTTAGCCGCGCGCACCGCCGCCGAGGCTGAGATCCTGCGCGTCGTCGAGCAGGTGCACCCACAAATCGCCGACCCGGGCCAGGCGGTCGAACACCGTCTCGATCGTCCACCGCAGCGGGTCGAACCCCGCCTCGAGCTCCTCCCACGTCACCGGCACGCTGACCGCCGCTTCGGGGATCGGCCGCAGGCTGTAGACGCTTGCGATCGTCTTGCCGCGCACGTTCTGATTGTAATCAAGGAAGACTTTGCCGACCCGCTGCTCCACGGCCCACGCGGTGGTCAGTTGATCCGGATGCCGCGCCGTCAGCCATTCGGCCAGGGTCTTCGCGAAGGCATGGGTTTGCGCGTACTTGTAGCGGCGCCGGATAGGCACGAAAACGTGCAGCCCCGTCTTACCGGAGGTCTTGACGAACGACCGCAGCCCGAGGCCGTCCAGCGCGTCGCGCACCCACAGCCCGGCCTGCCGCGCCCCGGCGAAGCCCGTCTGGCTGTAATCCGGATCCTTTTCGCCGTGGCGGACCACGGGTTTCTGGCCCTTCGGAAAAATGAACGGGTCGACGTCGAACACCACGACGTCGGGATAGTTGAGCACGCTCGATTCAATCGCCGCCTCGGCCCCGGCAAACTTCGCCGCGGCGCGCGCGGCGCCGCGCGAACCCTCTTCGCGGCGCATCGGCGCGACGCGCGAGAACCACGCGTGCATCTCGATGCAGCCCATCTGCGCGAGCCAACGCAGGAGCAGTTCGTCCGCGCCCACGATCATCCGGATGTCACGATCGCCCTGATCGGACCAGATGCGCTCCGTCCGCACGAACGGCGGTACGTCCGGCGTGTCCTTCTGGAAGAAATCATCGCCGTGAATGCCGTTGGGCCACCGGCGCAGCGTGAGCGGCCGGTCTCGGAGGTGTGGGATGATGTACGGGGCGATGCGCCGGTAGTACTCGATGACGTCGCCCTTCGTGTAGCCCTTCTCGGGGAAGAACACCTTGTCGAGATTCGTGAACGCGATCTGCGGCGGCAGACCGGCGGCCGCCGCACCGGGCCGATCCCCGCGCGGGGTTTCGGCCGCGGCCCGGCGCGCGGCGCTGCGCGGCGCCGTCACGATGTCGCGCGGCGGGGAACCGCCGTTCGCCTCGTCCCGCGCGCCCGGGCGTGCGAGGCGCACGTCCTTCGCCGCGATGTCGTCCCGGACGCGCAGAAAGACGGGGAACCGCAGCATCCGGTCGGGCGTCCACTCGCCGTACTCGACCTCGACGACGACCTCGGGGCGCACCCACGTGACCCGGCCCGGGATCTGCGGGCGCGCCGCGAACGGAGACACCTTCGTCTCGAGGGGCGCGAGCCGCCGGCGAAACCGGTCGAGATCGGCTTCGCTGAAGCCGCCGCCGGCCTGCCCGATGTGCACGAGCTGTCCCGACTCGTCAAACTGTCCCAGCACGAGCGCACCGAACGACGTCGCTCGGCCGCCGCGTCCCGGGGTCAGCCCGCCGACGACGGCCTCCAGGGTGCGGCGGATCTTCACCTTGATCCAGTCCGCGCTGCGCAGGCCGGGCCGGTACGGGCTCGCGGCCTTCTTGGCCACGACACCTTCGAAGCCGTGCTGCGCCGCGGCCTCGAACAGCGCCTCCCCTCGCTCCTCGATCGCGTCGGCCTTGATGAGACCGGCGGGCAGCGTGAGCCCGTCCAGCGCGGCGCGGCGCTCCGAAAACGGGCGGTCGCGGAGGTCGCGTCCGTCGAGGTAGAGGCAGTCGAACACCGCGTACGCCACGTGGACGTCGCCCGCCTCCGGGCGCTCTCCCGAGGCGGCGTCGAGGTGCAGCCGCTGCTGCAGCCGGTGAAAGCTCGGCCGGCCCGCGTCGTCGGGCGCGAAGATCTCGCCGTCGAGGATCGCGCTGTGCACGTCGAGGTCCGCGAGCGCGTCCACGATCTCGGGAAACTGCGCGTTGAGCCGGCGGAGGTTGCGGCCGTAGAGCACGATTTCCTGGGCGGCCCCCTCGCGGCGGAGAAACGCGAGCGCCCGCACGCCGTCCCACTTGACCTCGAACAGCCAGCCCCGCCGGTCGAACGGCCTCTTCGCCGCCTCCGCCAGCATCGGCGTGAACGGCTTCGGCAGGGGATCGGTGCCGAGTTTGGCGCGCCCCTTCCCCGCGGCGCGCCTCTTCGGGGCGCGGCCGCGCGCCCGCGATTCCGGAGGCCCGGAGGTCCAGCGCGCCCCGCGGTCGCCGGCGATCTCCTCGATCGTCCGGCCGCTTGCGACGGAGGGCCGGCCCGCGGGGACGAACCCGGGCTCCGCGTATCGGTCCCGGCCCTTGAAAAGCAGCCAGTCCTTGCCGTCGTTGCGCTTCGTGCGGACGAAATGGAATTCGCCGCGCAGCCGCTCGCCGTCCATGTCGAGCGTCATCTTGCCGGCCTCGAACGCGGCGACGGCATCGCCTTCGCGGCACGAGTAGGCGCCTCGATCCCACAGCAGGACGGTCCCCGCGCCGTAGTTGCCGGGCGGAATGACGCCCTCGAAATCGCCGTACTCGATTGGATGATCCTCGACGAGGACCGCGAGCCGCTTGTCCGCCGGGTCGAGGGACGGCCCCTTCGGCACCGCCCACGAGCGCAGCACACCGGCCATTTCGAGCCGCAGGTCCCAGTGCAGCCGAGTCGCGTGGTGCTCCTGAACGACGAAGCGCGGCCGGCGCTCGCCGCGGGCGGCCCCGGTCCGCCGCGCGGTGCGTTCCTCGCCGCTCGGCTCCGGTGTCCGGTCGAAGCGCCGTTTCCGGCGATACGTCTCGAGGGTCATCCGCGGGCGGCCACGAGGGTCATCAGGCGCTCAGCGTACGTGACCGCCTCGGGGCCGGTGTCGTGTGTGAAGTAGCAAAAGACGGGCCGGAGATCGGGCGCGCCGGCGAGATGATCCGCCCACGCGGCCAGCTGCTCGTCGGCATACCGCAACCGGTGGAGCCGGTAGTAGCCCCAGGACGCGGTGTGCACGACGGGGTCGGTCGAGTCGTCGTCCTCGGCGATGCACAGCGCCGCCCGGTACGTCCGCAGCGTCTCGTACACCGCGTCGTCGCGCCACGACACGTGCCGGAACTCGAGCGCGACGTACGGAAGCGGCGGCAGGCCGGCGAGGAACTGCTGCAAGAGCGGCAGATCGCGCTTGAAGGTCGGCGGAAACTGGAACAAGACCGGGCCGAGGCGCGGCCCGAGAAGGCTCACGCGCTCGTAGAGCCAGCGGACGTTGTCGTCGACGTCGCGGAGGCGCTTCATGTGGGTGATGCTGCGGTGGGCCTTGATCGTAAAGCGGAACGACTCCGGCGTCTGGCTTTTCCACGCTTCGAACGTCTCCGCGGCCGGCATCCGGTAGAACGAGGCGTTGATCTCGACGGTCGGCAGCCGCGTCGCGTAGAACGACAAGAAGCGCTCGGCCGGCAGATCCGCGGGATAGAATCCGCCCTTCCACTCTTTGAACCCGAAGCCCGACGTACCGGCCCGCAGACGGGCGGGCGCCGGAGGCAGGCCGGACACCGCCGTCACCCCTCGGTGCGCATCAAGAGACCGAGTTCCCGCGCGACCCACATCACGCGGGCGAAGGCCGCCGCGGCGATCGCGAACAGCACCGCGTTCAGACCCAGCGCCCAGGCCGCGTCGCCCCACGGCAGCGGGTGCCCGCTCAGCACCGCCCGCATGCCTTCGAACGCGTACGTGGTCGGCAGCACCCAGGCGATGTGCTGCAGCGCCGCCGGCAGAATCGCGACCGGGTAGAAGACGGCGGAGAACGGCTGAAACAGAAACGCCACGGCCCACGCGAGCACCTCGGCGCCCTGGCCGTACCGGAGGATAAGCGCCGTCGTGATAATTCCCATTCCCCAGGCGGTCAGAATCAGGTTGGCGGCGAACGGCAGCAGCCCCAGGGCGTACGGAAAGATGTTGAACGTGTAGAGGGACCACGCGATCGCCGACATCAGGAGCGCGATCACGGCGACCTTCATCACCCCGAGAATCATCGTCGCGCCGAGAAATTCGGCCGTGCTCACGGGGCTGACGAAGACGTTCACCAGGTTGCGCGTCCAGATGTCCTCGAGGAAGGAGACCGAAATCGCCTGCTGCACCCGGAAGAAAATGTCCCAGAGGATCAGCGCGCCGAGCAGGTAGGCGATCGCGATGGCGCCGCCCCCGCGCAGGCGGGCGACGTAGACGCTGAGGAAGCCCCACAGCAGCAGGTCGAGCAGCGGCCAGTACACGATCTCGAGCGAGCGGATCGCGCTGCGCCGGTAGAGGTACAGCTGCCGCAGCAGCAGGCCGGACAGGCGGCTCAGGCTGAACCCGGACACGCGCGGCCCCGCGCGGACCGCGGCCAAGGTGCTCATGCCGGCCGCGCGGCCTCCTGCCGCGCGAGCTCGAGAAACATCTGCTCGAGCGTCTCCTGATCGAACTGCCGCAGCACCTCGCCCGGCGCGCCGTCCGCGATGATCCGCCCATGGTGCAGGAACAGGATGCGGTCGCTCAGCCGTTCGACCTCCTGCATGTTGTGCGACGTGTAGAAGATCGTCATCCCGCGCTCGGCCCGGACCGCCCGCAGCACCTCGCGCACCCGGTCCGCCCCGTCCGGATCGAGGCTGGCCGTGGGTTCGTCGAGGAACAGCACCTCCGGATCGTTGAGCAGCGCCTTGACGAGTCCGAACCGGGTGCCCTCGCCCGACGAGAGCTGGCCGGTGCGCCGCTTCCACACCCCGGGGAGGCCCATCCGCTCGAGCAATTCCTCCAACTCGGCGCGCGGCTTGCGCACCCCGTAGAGCCGTGAAAACACGGCCAGGTTCTCGCCCACGGTGAGGTTGCCCGGCAGCGAGACGTAGGGCGACGTGAAGTTGACGCGCGCGAGAATCGCCTGGCGCGCCGCCGGCATCGGCAGGCCCAGGACCTCGACTTCACCGCGCGTCGGCCGCAGCAGGCCGAGCAGCATGCCGATCGTCGTCGTCTTGCCGGCGCCGTTCGGGCCGAGGAATGCGACGATCGCACCGGCCGGCACGGCAAACGACACGTCGTCGACGACGACAGAGCCGCCGAAGCGCTTGGTGAGGTGACTGGCGACGATCACCCCGGCCCGAGGACCGGGGGAGATGGTGCGGATCACGGCTGCATTATACACTGGGAGTGACCGTGACCGTCCCTCCACCGAACATCCGCCGCGGCCAGTTCTACGCGATCGCCGCCATCGTCATCTGGAGCACGAACTTTATCATCGGCCGGGAGCTGCGCGACGCGCTCAGCCCGGGGACGATCGCCGCGTTCAGGGCGCTCGTCGCCGGCGTGCCGATGGGCGTCTGGATCCTCGCGACGCACGGATGGCCGGCGGAAGGCCGCCGCCACATCGGACCGATGGTGGGCCTCGGCCTGCTCGGCATCGTCACGAGCCAGTACATGACGTATCTCGCGCTGCACTGGAGCTTCGCGACCAACGTCATCATCTTGAACGCCGCGAGCCCGGTCGTCACCGCGACGATCGCGGTCCTTGTCGGCGCGGCGCCGTTCTCCCCGGGGCTGTTTCGCGGACTGGCGATCTCGGTGGCCGGCGCGTTCCTCGTAACGGCGTTCGGCGCCACCGGCGGGGCGCGCCTCCAGGCCGATCCGGGCGCTCTACTCGTGATCGCCACGATGGTCACCTGGGGCTTCTACAACCTCGGGGTGCAGCGCATGAGCCTCACGCTGTCCCCGCTGGTCGTAACGTCCGGGGCGATGCTGGCCGGGTCTCCGTTCCTGCTCGGGGTCGTCGCGCTCGAACACCCTCCGCATCTGTGGGCCGCGGTCGCCGCGCATCTCCCGGTGCTGGTGTACCTGGCGATCGGGCCGTCGGCGATCGCCTACGCGTGCTGGAGCGCCGCGGTGCGGGACCTCGGGGCCGATTACGCGATGCTGTTCAATAATCTACTGCCCGTCTTCGGGATGGCCCTGGGCGCCCTCGCCCTGCACGAGCGGATTACGCTCGTGCAGATCGGCTCGTCCGCGCTGATCATCGCCGGGATCGTGTTCGCGTTTCGCTCGCTCACCGGAGGCGCGCGGTCGGGCGCGGAGGCCTAGCCCGCCGCGCGGGTCATCGTCGCAAGCATTTCGGCGGCATCAGGCTCAGCGCGGCGTACCCGCAGGCCACGTCTACGATGGCGGTAATCACGGCGCCGTGCAGGGCGCCGATGGTGCGGAGGAACCCGTGCTTGGCAAAGCTCGACCGGACGGCGGCGGCGAACTCCGGGTTCCGCGGCCGAAACGCGTCCGGCAACCCGCTACGCGGCGCCCGGCTTACGCGCCCTGACAAACGCGCTCATGAACTTCTTGTCGACCAGCGGGGCGATCGCGTCCGCGTCGATCCCGCGGCCGGAGAGCAGTTCCCGCGCGTCGCCGGCGGCGTAGACGCGCGTCGGCTCGAGGGACACGTCCTTGAACCCCGCCGCGGCCAGCTTCGCCGCGTAGTCGGATTCTTCCAGCGCGCCGGCGACGCAGCCGATCCAGAGCTCCATGTCTCGCCGGATGGCGTCCGGCACCTCGCCGCGGACGACGACGTCCGAGACCGCGAACCGCCCGCCCGGCCGCAGCACGCGGAACGCCTCCGCGAAGACGCGGTCCTTGTCGCCGGAGAGGTTGATCACGCAGTTCGAGATGATCACGTCTACGGAGTTGTCGGGGAGCGGGATCTGCTCGATCTCGCCCTTGAGGAACTCGACGTTGTCGAGACCGGCCCGGCGCTGATTTTCCCGGGCGAGCGCGAGCATCTCGTCGGTCATGTCGAGGCCGTACGCCCTGCCCGACGGGCCGACGCGCCTCGCCGAGAGCAGCACGTCGATGCCGCCGCCGGAGCCGAGGTCCAGCACGACCTCTCCGGCACGCAACTCCGCCAGCGCGGTGGGGTTGCCGCAGCCGAGCGACGCCGCGACCGCTTCCTTCGGCAGATCCGCGACCTCGTGCCCGGCGTACAGGTTGGAGGTGATCACACCGCCGCAGGCATCCGCCGCGCCGGCCCCGCACGAGCCCCCGCAGCAGGCGCTCCCGCCTTCCGCCGCGCGGCGTGCCGCGTTCGCGTACTTTTCCCGGACGACCACCTTGATCTCGGTCATGTCCGCCATCTTCCCGTCACCTCGCTCCGCGACGCCCTACCCAGACGATTGCTTTCGGATCAACGGCACCGCTGCGCGTGCAGCACTCGGCATACAGGAAGCCGAGCAGTTCCCGGAGCGTCTCCGTGCCGGCGGCGTAGCGGAGGAACGTGCCCTCGCGCCGCACGGTCACGAGTCCTTCGTTCCGGAGCTTCTCCAGGTGGTGCGACAGCGTGGAGGCGGGGATGTCCAGCCCGGCCTGGATCTCCCCGGCCACGAGTCCGTCTGGATGCGCGGCGAGGAGCAGGCGCAGAATGCGCAGGCGCGGCTCCGTGCCGATCGCCGCGAACATGTCCGCGTAGCGTGTGACATCGTCAAGACGGGCCTGGGTCATACTTCGATTATATTAGAACCATGGAATCGACGTTGTCAAGCGGGGATCACCGCGTCCGCCTCGATCTCCACGAGCAGCGCCGGATCGACAAGCCGCGCCACCGCCACCAGCGTGCACGCCGGCCTGATGTCGCCGAACACCTCTCCGTGCGCGCGGCCGACCGCCTCCCAGTCCTCGATGCGCGTCACGAAGATCCGGGTGCGAACAACGTGCTCGAGCCGGGCTCCCAGCTCGCGCAGCGCCGTTTCGATCGTCTTCAAACTCTGCACCGTCTGCGCATACGCGTCGCCCTCGGCCGCCGCGCCGCCGGCGCCCGCCGCGGTTGTCCCCGCCACGTATACCGTCTGCCCGACGCGCACGGCCCGTGAGTACCCGACAACCGGCTCCCATTTTCCGCCCGACGAATAGTTCTTCCGTTCCATCCTCCACCTCCGGTCAGCGCGTAGCCCGCCGGCTCCATCCCCCGGCTACCGGTTGAGCGGCGTCCTCTCGAACGCGAGGAACGAGTCGTCGAGAGTCTCGGCCCGCACGCCGCACCGCCGCAGCATCGCCATGACCTGCGACCTGTGGTGCACCTCGTGCAGCGCCATGTGCAACGCGATCTCCCCGGCCGCTTCGGGTCTGCGATCGACGCGATCGCCGCCGCGGTCCGCGGCTCCTGCGCCTTCCACGCGCGCACGAGCGACTCGAACTCGGCGATCCGCTCCTCGGTGAACGGACTGTCGGCGAGCGGAAAGTCGCGGCCGGTCGGCCGCTCCACGTATGCCCACTCCGCGGCCGCGATGTGGAGCGACGTGGCGCGCTGACGCGAGGTACTCGAACACGCCCGGCATATCGATCTCCAATGCGCCACCTCCGCCACAACCCCGTGCAGGGCAGTTCGATGCTGTCGCGCGCGCGTCCCGTCCGCGCCGCCCCGACGTCCATAGGCACACGCGCGATGCAGAAAACGGAGGAGCGTTTCCACCTCTCCCCGAAGGCGATTGTTCAGTCGCCGTCCGGCCGCCGCGCATCGACGAAGCACTTCCGGACGTGCCCAAGGAGGTCGGTCCTCGCCATGGACTCGGACAAGGTGGAACTGCTGATTCCCGGCCCGATTCCGGTCTCGGACAAGGTCCTGGCGGTCATGAGCCACCAGGTCGAGCAGCACTACGGCCCCGATTGGATGCCCGTGTACGAAGCGTTCACCGCCCGGCTGCGCCGCGTGTTCATGACCGCCGGAACCGTGTATCCTATTCCGGCGTCCGGCAGCGGCGGCCTCGATGCGATGATCGGCAGCCTCGTCGGGGCGGACGGCAAGGTGGGCGTTATCACGAACGGCTTCTTCGGCGCCCGCGTGGTGGAAATTGCCCGCGCGTACTCGCCCAACGTCGAGGTGATGGAGCTGCCGTGGGACCAAGCGGCGGATCCCGACGAGGTGCGCCGCTGGGTGCGGACGCACAAGCTGCCGCTGGTTGCCGTCGTGCACAGCGATACGTCGACCGGCGTGCTGAACCCCGTGAAGGAAATCGCCGCGGCGGTGCGGCCGGAAGGGGCGGCCGTCGCGGTCGACGCCGTCTCGTCGCTCGGCGGCGCGCCCGTGGAAACCGACGCGTGGGGCCTCGCCGCGGTGTCCACCGCATCGCAGAAGTGCCTCGAGAGTCCGCCGGGGCTCGCGCCGGTGGCGATCACGAGGGCGGGGTGGGAGGTTGTCGATCGTCAGCCCAAGTCCCACGGCTGGTACCTGAATCTCCGAACCTGGCGGCGGTTCGAGCGCGAGTGGGGCGCGCATCACCCCTATCCGGTCACGCTCCCCAGCAACCTGATTCGCGCGCTCGACCGGGCGCTCCAGCTCATCTTCGACGAAGGGCTCGAGAAGCGCTTCGAGCGGCACCGGCGCGCCCAAGCCGCGCTCCGCGATGGACTCGAGCGGATCGGCTTCAAGCCCGCGGTCGAGCCGAAGTGGGCGTCGCCGACGGTGACCGTTGCCTATCCCCCTGCCGGCGCGGACGCGAACGCCGTAATCCGGAACATGCGTGCGCGGGGGTTCGCGATCTCGGGCGGCCTCGAGAAGCTCTCCGGCAAGGTGATCCGAGTCGGCCACCTCGGGACGCAGGCCCACCCCGAACTGATGCGCCGGGTCGTGGACGCCCTGGAGGCGACGCTGCGGGAAGGCGCGGCCGCGAAGCGCTAGGCGTCGCGCCGCGTCCACGGCGCCGGGCGGCGCTCCGACCATGTCACGAGCTCGGTCACCGCGCGCCGAAGAGCGAGACGAAGATCGCGAGGGCCATATCTCGGGCGGTCCGCGGTCTCCTGCCGGCGGCGGCTATCCGGCCCGTCTCCGCATCCTGGGGTCGAGCGCGTCGCGCACGCCGTCCCCGAGCACGTTGAAGGCGATGATCGTAATCGTGATCGCAAGGCCGGGGAAAACCGCGGTCCACGGCGCGAGCACGAGGTTCTGGCGCGCGTCGGCCAGCATGACGCCCCACTCGGGCGCGGGCGGCTGGACGCCGGCCCCGATGAACGACAGCCCGGCGAGCGCGCCGATCACGCCGCCCAGGTCGAGCGTACTGTACACCGCGATCGTGCCGGCGAGGTTCGGCACGATGTGGCGGCGCAGGAGGCGAGCGCGGGAGGCGCCGAGCGCCGCCGACGCGGTGACGAACTCGCGCCCGCGCAGCGCGAGCACGGTACCCCGGACCATGCGCGTGTAACGCGGCAGCCGGCTGAACGCGAGGATGCCCACGACGCTCGGGATGCTCGGCCCGACGAAAGCCACGAGCGCGAGCGCCAGGAGCAGCTCGGGAATCGCGAGGAAGACGTCGACCGCCCGCATCACCACCTCGTCGAGCGCGCCGCCGCCGTAGCCGGTCACGACACCCAGCGCGATCCCGCCGAGCGACGCCACCAGCACGGCGACGACGGCGAGGCTGAGGTCCACCCGGCCACCCCACAACACGCGGCTCCAGACGTCGCGGCCGAGCGCGTCCGTCCCGAAGATGTGCGCCGGCGCGGGCGGTCCGTAGGGGCTCGCCAACGCCATCGCGGTCGGGCTCTCGTGCGCGAGAAGCGGCGCGGCGGCGCACGCCGCGGCCGCGAAGACGAGGAACGCCCCGCCGGCGAGGGCGAGCCGGTTCCGGGCGAACCGATCCCACGCCTCGCGGCGGCGGCGCCGTGGCGGACCCTCCGCCCCCGGCGCACGCGGCAGCACGACGCTCATTCCTGCCCCCCGCGCAGCCGTGGGTCGAGCACCGGGTACGCGAGGTCCACGAGGAGGTTCACGGAGATGAAGAGGACGATGGTCACGAGCAGCACGCCTTGCAGCAGCGGGTAGTCGCGGCGCACCATCGCGTCGACGGCGAGGCGGCCGACGCCCGGCCACGAGAACACCGTCTCGGTCAGGAAGGCGCCGCTCAACAGAATGCCGATCTGCAGGCCGAGGTTCGTGACGATCGGGATCAGCGCGTTGCGGAGCGCGTGGCGGATCGTCACGACGCGCGGCCGGAGACCCTTCGCCCGCGCCGTGCGCACGTAGTCCTCGTCGAGCACCTCGAGCATCGTGGCCCGGGTGAGACGCGCGGTGGACGCCGCGAGACCGAGCCCGAGCGCGAGGGCGGGCAGCACGAGATGCGCGAGGCCCGGCACCGTCCACACCGGCCCGCCTCGTCCGGACGCCGGCAGCCAGTGCAGGCGCACCGCGAAGAGAAAGATCAGCATGATCGCGAGCCAGAAGACCGGCACCGCCACTCCGGCGACCGCGGCCGCCGTCGTGGTGTAGTCGGTGGCCGTCTGCGGCCGGAGCGCCGCCGCGAGGCCGAGCGGCAGGGCAATCAGGAGCGAGACCGTGAGCGCCGCGGCCGCAAGTTCCGCGGTGTTGGGCAGCGCGCCGGCGACCAGACGCAGGATCGAGTCTTTGTAGTAGTAGGACTCGCCGAGATCGCCGTGCAGCGCGTGGCTCATGTAAATCCAGTACTGGACGGCGAGCGGCCGGTCGAGGCCGAGGTGGTGGCGCAGCACCGCGACGTCCTGCGGTCGCGCGTCGAGCCCGAGGTAGACGGTGGCCGGGTCGCCCGGCACCAGATGAATCAACGCGAAGACGAGCACCGAAGCCCCGACGAGCGTCGGGACCGCTTCAGCCAGGCGCTTTAGGGCGTATGCCGCCATCGCCGCGGCGCGACCGGCGCATCCCGGCCGCGGGGTGCGTCAACCCGCGAGTTGCACCGTAGCCCAGGGCGTCGCGATGTCCCACCGTCCGAAGACGATCGCCGGCTTGAAGCCCCGCACGCGGCGGCCCCACGCCTGGGTGTTGTTCAGGTAGTAGCCAGGAACCTGGTAGATCTTCTCGAGCAGCACGTACCGCTGGATCTCCGTGTACAGGCGGCCGCGCGCCTCGCGCCCCGTCGCCTGCCGCGCCCGCAGCAGCCGCGCGTCGAGCTCCGGATCCTTGATGTTCATGAAGGTCGCGTGCGAGCCGCCCGAGTGGAACAGCCAGTAGAGGGTCTGGTCGGGATCGGGCGCGCCTCCGCCCCCGACCAAACTGAAGATGTAGTTGTCGTTGGTCACGAGGGTGTTGAGCAGCGTGGCGAGATCGGTCACCTGCAGGGTGGCGCGGACGCCGATCTGATTCAAGTTCGAGACGAGTACCTCGGACAGGCGCGCGCGGTAGTCGGCGAGCGAGATTACCTTCACCGTGTAGTCCCGCGGCATCACACCCGACTCCGTTAGCTGGCCGAAGAGCGTCTTGGCCCGCGCCGGATCGTGCCCGAAGGCGTGCTGTGTGAGGTACGCTGTATCATCGGGCCAGATCGGCGGCGAGACGCAGGCGTAGGCGCGGCGGCCGACTTCGGACGGGAAGACGGCCTTGACGGCCGCGTCCAGACTCCACGCCCGGTAGAGCGCCTCCCGGAACCGCACGTCGGTAAAGGGGGGCCGGACCGCGCGGTAGCCGAAGTAGCCGTAGGACGTCGTGTTCTGCGTGGCGATCGTGATGCCGGGGGCGCCGCGCAGTTGCGCGAGCGTACCGGGCGTCACCTGCTGCACGATGTCCACGCCGCCCGAAAGCAGCTCGGCGGCCGCCGTCGATGCCTCGGGAATCGGCCGGAACAGCAGCCGCTCGACCGCCGCCGGACGGCCCCAGTACTGAGGGTTGCGCGCGAACGTCACGTGATCGTTGGGGACCCATTCAACGAACTGGAAGGGGCCCGAGCCGACCGGGTGCTTCGTGAACTGGTCGCCCCATTTCTGCGCCGCCTGGCGGCTGACGATGTTCTGCAGCGCGATCGCGGCTGGAAACGGCGAGTACGAATACTGCAGCGTGATCCGCACCGTGTACGGGTCGGCCGCCTCGACCCGATCGATCATGTCGATTTGCGGGCGCTTCTGCGACGAGTTCTTCGGATCGAGAATCCGGTTCAGCGAGAAGACGACGTCGTCCGCGGTCAAGGTACCGCCGTCGTGGAAGCGCACCCCGCGCCGGAGGTGGAAGGTCCAGACTTTGGCGTTCGGCGACGCGTCGAACCGCTCCGCGAGCTGGGGAATGGGCTGCATGTTCTGGTCCGGCACCAGCAGCCGGTCGTACAGCTGGTCGTACACGGCCGACGACGCCGTGTCGTTGCTGCGCATCGGATCGAGCTGACTGACGTCCTGGTACGCGGCGATGCGCAGTTCGCGCGCCGGAGCCGTCTCGCCGCGGCGCGGCAGGAGGATCGTCGCGATTCCCGCGCCGGCCGCCGCGGCCTGCCCGAGAAACCGCCGCCGTGTCGTCTTCATGATGAGTGCCTCCCCCCAGGAGGATAGCCCCGCAGGACTGGTTTCGATACGTACTCAAATATCCTGCGGTCTATGTCACGAAGCCGCTGCATCGAACCGGAGGGGACCGCGTCCGTGACGGCGCCGCCGCCCGGCCTGCGGGCCGGAGCCTTTGAGGTTGATATCACGCCGCCGCTGGACGTGCCGCTCGGCAGCGGATTCAACCCGCCGGCCGTCGGCGGCATCGCCGATCCGTTGCGGGCGCGCGCCCTGGTGATCGGCGACGGCACGACCCGGGTCGCGGTCGCGTGCGCCGACATTCTTGCCGTCGACCCGCAGCTCTCGCGCGACGTGCGGCGGCTCGTCGAAGCGCGGACCGGGATCACCCCGGCGCATACGATGGTCTGCGCGACGCACACGCACACGTGCGGCGGGCGGCTGCAGCCGTCCCGCGGCAACGGCGACCCCGCGCTGATGGAGCTGCTGGCGCGCCAGATTGCCGGCGCCGTCGCCGGCGCGGCGGAAAGATTGAACCCGGCCCATGTCACGGCCGCGCGCGCAACCGTCGAAGGCATCAGCGTGAACCGACGGGATCCCGCCTTACCCGTCGACCGGACGCTGCGCGTGCTGCGCGTCGATTCCGGCGGCGCGCTCCTCGCCGTCCTCACCGCCTTCGCCTGCCACCCCACGCTGGTTTCGAGGGAGCGCCCGGTGCTCAGCGCGGACTTTCCCGGGACGCTCGCGGATTCCGTCACCGCAATCTTCGGCCGGCGCGTCGTCGTCCTGCCGGCAAACGGCGCGTGCGGTGACGTGAATCCCGTGATGGCCGGACGGGACGGGCTCGAGGCGGCGCGCCGCATCGGCCGCATCCTCGGCGGCGAGACGGTCTCCTTGCTCGCGCGCCTCGACCGCGCCGGAGAGGCCCCGCGCGCCGAGAACACCCGTCTCGGCGCGGCGCTCGCGGTCGGCCCCTCGCGCGCAGACGACACGGCGCGGGCGCGCCCGCCGGTGCGGGCCGCCACCGCGACGGTGCAGGTACCGTACAAGCGGTTCCGGTCGGCGGACGAAACGGATGCCGAAGCGGCGGAGGTCGCGCGCCGGCTCGCCGAGGCCGGGGTGCCGGCCTCCCGCGTCGCGGCGTGGCAGGCGGGACGCACGGTCGACGCCGCGGACGCACCCCCCGCAGAGGGAGAAACGGCCCGGCTGGTCGGACGGCTGCTGCGGCTGCGCTCGGAGGCGTGGTCGGCGCGCGTGGCCCAATTTCAGGGCGTCGTCGGACGCGAGGTCCGCGAGCTCGAGCTGCAGGCGTTCGCGTTCGGGCCGGACGTCGCGCTGCTCGCGGTGCCGTTCGAACTGTTCAGCCGGATCGGGCTCGACGTCATGACGGGAAGCCCGTTCCGGCACCTGTTCCTGATTGGCTACGCGAACGACCTCGGCGGCTACCTGATGCCGGACGACGAGTACGCCCGCGACGGGTTCGAGGCCGGGATCACGTTCTACGGACCCGGCGCCGCGGACGCCGTGCGCGCCTGCGCCGCCGGCCTGCTCGGCGCGCTGGCGCGCTGACCGCCGCCGGCCGACGCACCTAAGGCCGGCGGTACACCTCGGGCGCCGGCGCAAACGACACCTCGTCGTCCAGTGGAAACATCGGCCGCCGGCAGACCCGGTGTCCCAGCGAGCGGAGATCCGCGCTCGTCGAGCCGGGCGCGTCGACGTTGAAGTCCTTCTCCGCCCATTCGTCAAACATGTGCCACTCACAGTACGGCGACTTCACGACGGTGAGGTGGTACGCGCGCGGGTCCCGCCCGTGCGCGAAGAACATCGCGCGGTCGAAAAGGCTGACCGACCGGCTCATCACGATGATCGTCATGTTTCCCACGAGCAGGACGGCGCTCGGCCCGGCGTCGAGCGCGTTGCCGCTGGTCTCGAGCTTCGCGCGGCCCGACGACAGCATGTCGACGGTCGCGGTCACCTCGACGGGCGTGAACCGCTCGTCGAGCGCGCCGCCCAGCCGAACCCTGATCGTCTCTCCGACGCCGGCGCGGTGCGCCTCGGCCGCCGCGGGCGGGTCCACGATCGGGACCAGCACCGGCCGCTCGTAGCCGGCTTTGAGCAGCGCCGCGAGAATCGCGTTGCTGTCGCCGGGCGCGCCGGAGGACGTTGCGTCGGCCGCGTCGGTGAAGATGACGGGGCCGGCCATCCGGCGGGCCTGCGCGATCGCGCGGTCGAGCGTGATCAGCTTCGCCTGCATCCGGAAGCGGTTGGGCCAGAACTCCCGCGCGAGCCGGACCGCCTCCGCGGACGCCGACGCCGCGTCACCGTCCGCGACGACAACGGCCTGGCTGCACAGCTCCGGAACATCCGTGAACGGGTTGCCGATCATCACCGACGCCGCCAGCGCGCGTCCCTCGCCTTCGAGCCGCTGCGCCTCGCGGATGACGTCCCCGTAGCATCCGGTTTTGGTGAGCAGCTCGTCGCCGCGCACGAGCGCCGGGATCGTCACCCGCGCGATCACCGGCCGGAGGCGCTCGTCCATGACCCGGAGCAGGAGTCGCGCCGCGCGCGCGCCGGTGTCGGCGAAGTCGACATGCGGGTAGGTATGGTAGACGGCCAGTCCGTCGATCTGCCGCAGCATGCGGGCGGTGAGGATGCCGTGGAGATCGAGCGAGATGACAACCGGCCGGTCCGGGCCCGCGGCCTCGCGCACGCGCTCGAGAAGAAAGCCTTCCGGATCCGGCTCGCCGTCCGCGCCCATCGCGCCGTGCATCGACACGTAAACGGCATCGGCGTCCGCGATCCGCGCCGCGACGCCCCGGGTGAACTCGTCCGAGAGCCGCGCCCACCCGGCGCGCGACAAGAGGCCCGCGCTGCCGGCCCGGGCGCTGTAGACCGGGAGCACCGCGACGTCGGACCGCGCGCCGAAGATCGCCAGCGCGCCCCCGACCGCGGTGTTGCGCCCGCCCTGCTCCAGGATCTCCCGGCCGCGGCGCACGGTGAAGTTGTCGTACTCGCTCGGCACCGGATTGAACGACGAGATTTCCTGCATGCATTCGGTAATCAGGATCCGTCGCATCGACGGGGAACCTCGCCCGGCGTGCCCGCGTGACGCGCGCTACGCGACGCGGTGGGGGTCGACGGCGTCGCGGAGGCCGTCGCCCAGATAGTTGATCGCGATCACGGTCAGGAAGATCATGAGGCCCGGATAAATTGCCGTCCAGGGCGCGCTCGTCATCTGGTCCTGGGCGGCGTTCAGCATGTTGCCCCAAGTCGGCGTCGGCGGCTGCACGCCGAATCCGAGGAAGCTCAGGCCCGACTCGGTGATGATCGAGCTCGCCACCCGCAGCGTCGCCGCGACGATGATCGGCCCGAGGCTGTTCGGCAGCACGTGCCGGGCGATGATGCGTCCGTTGCGGACTCCGAGCCCGCGCGCCGCCTCGACAAACGTCGCCTCCCGCAGCGACAGAAACGTCGCCCGCACCAGCCGCGCGACCGGCATCCACGAGGTCACCGCGATCACGAGCACGATCGGCAGCACGCTGCCGGCGCTTCCCCGGAACACCGGCAGCGCGAGGTTGCGCAGGACCAGCGCGAGCACGATCAGCACGAAGAGCTGCGGGAACGAAAGCACGAGATCCGTGAACCGCATCAGGACGTTGTCGACCCAGCCGCCGTAGAAGCCGGCGAGTGCGCCCGCCGCGGTCCCGAGCGTCACCGCGAGCGCCATGGCCGCGACGCCGATGGTGAGCGACACGCGGCCCCCGTAGAGGATGCGGGTGAGCAGATCCCGGCCGAGGTCGTCCGTGCCCATCGGGTGCGCCCACGTCGGCGCGGCGAGCCGGTGGTCGAGGTCGGACGCCTGCGGGTCGTACGGGGACACGAGGCGCGGCGCCGCGGAGGCCAGCGCGAATGCGGCGACCACCGTGAGGCCGGCGAGCGCCATGCGGTGGCGGCCGAACCGCTCCCACGCCATCCGCGCGGCGCCGCGGTGCCGGCGTCCGCCGGCCTCCGCCCCGGCGGGTGACGCGGCGGCCTTCAGCGCCGCGGCGGGCGCGGGCCGTCCCATCAGGCGTACCGGATCCTGGGATCGAGCAGGGCGTAGCCGACGTCCGCGGCCAGGTTCGAGAACACGATC
>DASSJF010000009.1 GCA_035691305.1 bacterium | reverse complement strand
GATGCCGAGGCGGTCGAAGGTCTTCTTGATGTTCTCGGGCACCTCGTCCCAGGTCCGGCCCTGGTTCTCCGCGGGCTTCACGTAGTAATAGATGTCGTTGAAGTCGATCTCACCGACGTTGCCGCCCCACGTCGGGTTCGGTCTCTTCTCGAAGATGCCGAGCGAGTGGAGGCGGAACGCCCGCATCCAGTCGGGCTCGCTCTTCATGTGGGAGATCATCTCCACGATCTCGCGATCCAGGCCCTTGCGGGACTTGAACGCGTACTGCTCCGGGTCGTGGAATCCATACTTGTACTGGTCGAGATCGATGCCCAGCGGGTTGGTAACGGCCATCGCCTCTCTCCTTTCTAGTGCTTCACCCAGAAGACCTTACCGGCGCTGCGAACCTCGCCCTCACCGGCGACTTCCGCGGCGACTTTCTCGTACTGCGCGCGAATCCCGTCGTATCCGATCTGGTCGAGCTCCTCGGCCAGCCCCTCGGTCCCGGACGTCACGATCCGCCCGTCGAACATCACGTGCACGCGCGTCGGCCGGATGTACTTGAGGATCCGGGGGTAGTGCGTGATGACGAGCACACCCATCGTCTTGCCGGACAGCTCGTACATGCGGTTCACGCCGGCGGCCACGATCTTCACCGCGTCGACGTCGAGGCCGGAGTCGGTCTCGTCCATGATCGCGATCTCCGGCTCGAGCATCGCCATCTGGAGAATCTCCGCGCGCTTCTTCTCGCCGCCGCTGAAGCCTTCGTTGACGTAGCGGCCGAGGATCGTCGGGTCGACCTGCAGCTCCTCGACCTTCGCCTTGACGAGCTTCTGGAACTCGGCGAGGCCCATCAGCTTGTCCTTGTCCATCCCGCGCCGCGCGCTCACCGCGGTGCGGAGGAAGGACGCCATCGTCACGCCGGGAATGCTCACCGGATACTGGAACGCGATGAAGAGCCCCCTGCGGGCGCGCTCGTCGGGGGGGATCGCCAGAAGGTCTTCGCCCTTGTAGAGGACCTCGCCGCGCTGGACTTGATAGAACGGATTGCCCATCAGGACGTTGGCCAGCGTGCTTTTGCCTGAACCGTTGGGGCCCATCAGCGCGTGAATCTCGCCCGATCCGACGGTCAGCGACGAGCCCTTCAGAATGACCTTGTCTTCAACCTGCGCCCACAGATCCTTGATAACGAGCTCGGTGCTCAACGGCCCCCTCCGGCCGGCAACCCCGCCTTTATAGGCCGGGGCGGAGGTGCCGGGATTCTCGACTAGTTTAGTCATCTTTCCACTGCCTACTATACTACGGCCGGGTGCCAATTTCCAGGGCCGGCGGGAACGGTCGCGCGGCATCCCCTCGGGGCCCGTCGAAATAGCTCCTCTCGGGCGGCCCCGCCGGCCCTCCAAACGGGCACCCCGCCGCGGCCCGCCCGGAACCGGGCGGGCCCGCGGCGAACGTGCAGTCAATGCTCGGTCGGGAGGTGGAATCAATGCCGCGGCACGAGGACGTCGAGGCGTTGGTTGGGGCGGTCACGAAACGCAAGATCTACGACCTGGAACAGCCGCGGACGGCGGCGATGCCCGTCCACGAGGCGCACCGGCCGGGCTACATTTATCAGCTGCACCGGCGGCACGAGGACACCTACGACCCCGAGCGGTTCGGACCGCGCAGCGGCGCATCCGGCATGCTGGTCATGATGGAACACACCGGCACGCACATCGACGCGCTGTCGCATCAGGCGGCCGACCTGTGCCTCTTCGGCGGCGTCAAGCTCACCCCGAAGATCGAGAACTCCCGCGGGTTCAAGATGCACGGCGTCGAGACGATGCAACCGATCGTCGCGCGCGGCGTGCTGCTCGACGTCTGCGCCGCCCTCGCGCACAAACTCGGGGAAGATCCGCTGCCGGCGCACTACCGGATCACCGGCGACGACCTCGAAGCGGCGGCGCACCGCGCCGGGGTCAACGTGCGGCCGGGCGACGCCCTGCTCGTACGGACCGGCTACGGCAAGATCTGGGATGATGCGCCGAGATATCTCGCCGCCGCCGGCGTGGGCCGCAGCGGCAGCGAATGGGCGGCGGACCACAAGGTCGCCTGCGCCGCCTGTGACAACATGACTTGGGACGAGACCGAGGAGCGGGACCCGAAGACCGGCGGCCAGTTGTTCGCGCACCTGCATCTCATCGCGCGCTGCGGCATTCCGATCATCGAGAACCTCAACCTCGAAGAGCTCAGCCGCGACGGATGTGCGACGTTTCTCTTCGTCTGCGCGCCGCTCAAGTTCGTCGGCGCGACGGGCTCGCCGGTGCGGCCGATCGCCATCGCCTGACGCGCTACGGCTTCCACTCCGCCAGGTCGTAGAGCGCGTCGAACCGGAAGCCGGCGCCCTCCACGCCCTCGCGCCCTCCCTCGTGCCGGTCGATGACGGCGAGAATCGCAAGGACCTTGGCCCCGGCTTCTTCCACCGTCCGGGCCGCGCGCACCGACTGCGCCCCCGTCGTCACCACGTCCTCGAGGACGACGGCGCGGTCACCCGCTTCGACGCGCCCTTCGATCGTCTTGGCGGTGCCGTACTCCTTGGCGCCGGGCCGCACGATCGCAAACGGCAGCCCGGTCTCGAGCGCAACCGCCGTGGCGAGCGGCACGCCGCCGAGCGCCGGTCCGATGAGGCGGGTCGTGCCCGCGGGCAGCATCCCGGCGAGCAGGCGCGAGATCTCTCGCAGCAGCTCAGGATCGGTTTCGAACAGGTACTTGTCGATGTAGTACGAGCTGCGGCGGCCCGAACTCAGCACGAACTCGCCGTGAAGAAACGCCGCCCGGGCGAGGCGCGTCCAGGTCCGGGCGCGCGCGTCTGGTTCATCCGCCCTCACGGCGCCGCCGACGGCGTGGGCACGAGACCGACGCTGTTCAGCAGCAGACGGGTCAGCGGCGCGATGACGTCCTCGAGCGGCGCGGGCCGGCCGGTGTTCAGCCAGCGCACGACCACCTCGCCGATCGCGCCGATCCAGACGTACGCGGCCAGTTCGGTGTCCTGGGGGTCGATGCGGCCGTCCTGCACGGCCCGGTCCAGGTACCCGCGCAGGATTTCCACCAGCATGCCTTTGAGCGCGATGCGCTTTCCCTGAAACTCGGCGCCCGCCATCGGCCAGTCGAGCAACACGATGCGCGCGAGCGCGCGGTGAACCTGGAAGCTGCGCACGAGGGTCGCGATCGCCGCCTCGACCTGGGCGACAAGTCCGCGCCCGTGCTGAACGGCCAGTTGCATCTCTTGGGCCAGCGTGGACACGTAGTCCTCGACGAGAGAAAAGAAGATTTGTTCTTTGCTCTCGAAGTAAAAATAAACGGCACCCTTGGAGGTGCCGGAAGCCTTGACTATGTCGTCGACGACCGACCCGTGGAACCCCTTACTGGCGAACACCTGAGCGGCTGAATCGAGTATTTTCCGGCGAGTATCTTCTCGTTGCTGCGTTTTACTCAATCGCTCTACGGCTGACGCCAATTTTTCCTCCCAGACTGACTGGTCAGTCTCCCCACGGCAGTATACACCCTCCCCCCGCTCTGTCAACTCCGTCTCGCCTCATTCTTCCATCTCCTCGTCGCTGAGCCCGAAGTGGTGACCGACCTCGTGGATGACGGTCTTGCGAACCTCGTCGATGATCTCGGCGTCGCTTCGGCAGATCGCCTCGATGTTCTGCTGGTAGATCACGACGATCTCGGGGAGCTCGTACGGCGCCATCGGCGACTGCTCCAACTCGCTCGCGCCCTGGTACAGGCCGAGGATGTCGCCGCCGAGTTCCGCGGCGATCTCGCGCGACGGTCGCGCTTCGACCATCACCGCGACGTTGCGGAGCCGTTCGGCAAAACGGGGGGGCAATCCGTCGAGGGCCTGCGCGACCAGACGCTCGAATGCGGCGCGGCGCACGACCCGGTTCAGGCGAGGTGCTGCCGGATCAGCGACTCGGCGCGCGGTACGACCGCGTCCCAGTCGGCGCCTTCGGTGCGGGTCACCGTGATGAAGTCGTTGAGGAAGAACACCTGCCGCACCCCGGCGATGCCGAGCAGCTCGCGCGCGAGCGGCACCGCCGCGGTCGCGGCGTCGGTGAAGGTCTGACTGCGGCCTTCGGTCACGCGCCGGTTCACGACGAACTTGAGCGCGTTGACGTTAGGCGTCGGCTGCACCGTCACCGTTAGCGGAGCGTCCATGCTCACCCCCCGTGCTCGTGATCGCCGGGATCCTTCGGCCCTTTGTTCTGCCCCGGCGGTCCAAACGGGAGCGAAAACGGCGGCGCGCCCTGGCTCACGAGCACGTCGACGCCGCCGTTGGACGCGAGCTGCGCCCCCGGCAGCTGGAACTGGTAGATGATGCGGCCGGACGTCACCTGGTCGTCGAAGGTGTAACTGACTTGGCCGAGCCGGAGGCCGACGTGCTCGAGGATGCTCTCCGCCTGTTGGATCGTCTGTCCGCGCAGGTCGGGGACGAGCCCCGATCCCTCGCTCACGGTCAGGCTGATAACGGTGCCCTTCGCCACGTCCGTGCCGGGCGCCGGATCCTGCGTCAGCACGACCCCGAAGGGCGCCGTGGGATCCTGCCGCTTGGCCGCGACGAGCAGGCCGAGCCGAAGCTTCTGCGCGGTGCCACCCGCGTCGGCCACGGTCCGGCCGATCAGGTTCGGGGTGGAGACATGCGCGGCGATCCACGCGGTGCGGTAGGCCGCGGCCAGAATCGTCAGGCCGAACGCGACGCAGATCGCCGCGACGGCAGCCCGTGCCGCGACCACTCTCGAAGGGGCCCGTCCGGGCAGCCGCATCTGCGCGGTATCGGACGAAGCGTCCGGACGATGCGTCGGAGCCGCGGGAAGTGCGGAGGTGCCCGCCACTTCCCCGGCGGTCGGTAGCGCCACGGTGGCGCCGTCCGCCGAGGCCCAACCCGCCGGCGCGTCTATCCGGGTCGTCACGTCGACCGGCGCCGCGACGGCGTCCAGCAGCGCGATCCGCTCCGAGGATCCTCGCGCGCCGCCCGCCGCGCCCGCGGCGACTTCCGCCGCCGCGGGCGGCGCCGCAAGCAGCCGATGCAATTCCTGCGCCAGCACGGCGGCGTCGGGATAGCGGTCCGCCGGGGTTTTGGCCAGCAAGCGCTCGACGACCGATGCCGTCTGCGGCGACACGTCGGGCCGCACGTCGCGGACGTTCGGTGGCGCCTCGTTCAGGTGTTTGAGCGCCACCGCCACCGGCGCTTCGCCGGAGAACAGCGGGCGGCCGGTGAGCATCTCGTAGAGGACGACGCCCAACGCATACTGGTCGGACGCGGGGCTCGCGGCGTCGCCCCGTGCCTGCTCCGGCGAGAGATACGGCGCCGACCCCATCACGGTCCCGGTGCGGGTCAGCGACGTCGTGTCGAGCGAGAGCGCGATGCCGAAGTCGGCCACCTTTACGTGGCCGTCCTCCGTGAGCAGAATGTTGTGCGGCTTGACGTCGCGATGCACGACGTGCCGGCGGTGAGCGTAGGCGAGCGCGTCGGCCGCCTCGGCGGCGATCGCGAGCGCGTCCGCTTCCGGGAGCGGGCCGTCGCGCTGCAGGCGCTCGCGGAGCGTCCCCCCGCCCACGTACTCCATGGCGATGAACTGCCGAAGCCCGTCCTGGCCCCAACCGTAGACGCGCACGATGCGCGGGTGCGTGAGCCCGCCGGCCGAGGCGGCCTCGTGGCGGAACCGGCGGCGGAACGCCTCGTCGTGCGCGAGAACGTCGGCGAGCACCTTGACCGCGCACGGCCGGCGGGTTTCGCGGTCCCACGCGCGGTAGACCGCCGCCATGCCGCCGCTCCCGAGCGGCTGCTGCAGCTCGTAGCGCCCGTCGAGGACGTCCGGCGCCGTCAATGCAGCCGCTGCGTCGCGACGAGTCCGGGCAACTCGGTGGCCCACGAGGCGCGCCTGGCAAACGCGATCACGGGCGGCAGGTAGCCGCGGATCAGGGTGATGACCCGCTCCGGCGACGCGAGGCCGCTGCCCGTGAGGAGGGTCCAGCGCGTCTCCAGCATCGCCGCGAGATGGAGCGACAGCTCGGTGGAGATCATCCCGATGTCGGCGAGCGGCAGAAAGACCTCCCACCGCCGCGACGGCCGCGGGATCGCGTACGTCATCAGCATCGCCTTCGCGATCCCGGTCGCCGCGCCGCTCGCGTTGCTGAAGACGCCGACGAGCTGGGCAACCCGCTCCGCGTCCCGGGCCGCGGCGTCGACGTCGCGGGTGAACATCTCGAGAATCGGCACCGAGGTCAGCACGCGCGCGAGCCGCCAGCCGATCCGGATCGGATCGAGCGCGCGGGCCGTCTGGCCGCCGGTACGGACGGGCTCGTCCGCGGACGCGCCGAACCCGCGCGCCTTGACGATCGTCTCGTGCGCCTCCTCGAGCAGCCGCGGCCGCTCCTGGTCGAGACGCGCCGCCATCTGCCGGCCGAATGCGTCGCGCGCCCCCGGGTCGTTGTCGGCGAGCACGCGGCCCCACGTCAGCACTTCGTAGACGACCGGGAGGATGTGCGAATTAAGCCCAAACGGCATGAGCACGCCCGGCGCGTCGCCGAGGGGGTTGCCGGTACCGAGCCCCTCGAGATACTCCGTCGCGGCGTCGGCGTCGAGGTCCTCGCGAAACACCAGTCCCACCTCGATGTCCGAGTCGGGCCAAGTGCGCTCGATCGCCGGCTGGCCGTACAGGTACGCCGCGACGACCTCTTCTTCGCCCCCAAAGAAGCGCGCGAGGTTCTCGTACGCGTTCATTCAGGGCCTGCTCCGTCCGCCCGCCGCATCACTAGTAAGATACCACGGTCTGCCCGCCGTCCCGCGGGGGAGCGGCCGCCGGCGCCGCGCGCGTCATGACGTCGCGGGCGCCACGCCCGCGGCGGCGGCGGCCAGGCGCTTGACCCGCTCGATTTCGGCGTCCTGCAGGACGGTCAGCTTCTGCGTCTCGAGAGAGCCCTCCGCGTGGATCGCAAGCACCTCGAGGTAGCCCCCGAGGTCGGACGCCACGAGATCGCGGAGCAGGTTGATCACCCGAAGCCGCTCGCCGGCGCCGACGCCCGCGCGCCCGCCGAGCGCGCGGTCGAAGAGGCGCCGCACCTCCGGCCGCGCCCAGTCCTCTTCCATCGGGCCCGTCACAAGGAGGCCGCCGGCCAAGTCCTGCACATCGCGGACCGCGTCGTGGTAGCCGCGCGCGAAGTAGTACTTCGCGGCGTTGGTAAGCGCCACGTCCGGCACCGCGACGCCGTCGACGTCGCGGGCGCCCACCGCCGCGGCCGTGCCGATCCCCCGCGTCGTCTGCAGGTACAGGGTCAGGCGCGCCAGCTTCTCGCGCACGTGCGCGGCGCCGAGCAGCCCGTGGTAGTCGGCGATCAGCGCCGCGCCGCCGAGCAGCAGCTCGAGCAGCGGAATCTTGTACGACACCGCGGTGAACCGGTGAAACTCGACGAACGTCCGCGCGAGCGCGCCCGCGGCCCGCCACTCGCCGCAGAGAAAGACGCGGTCCCACGGCACCAGGACGTCGTCGAAGATGGTGAGCGATTCCGTCATACTGTAGCGGCTGCTGAGCGGGTTGTCGAACTCGCTCGTGGCCCCGAAGCCGCGCGCGCTGGCGATCATCGTCAGGCCGGGCGTGTCGGCCGGCACCGCGAAGGCCACCGCGTAGTCGGCGTCGGCCTCGCTCATCGCGCGCGTCGGCACGACGACGATCTCGTTGGCGAAAACGGCGTTGGTGGTGTGCGCCTTCACGCCGCGGACGACGATCCCGTCGGGAGTCTCGCGGACACGCCGCACGTAGGCGTCGGACTCCGGCTGCTCGGCCGGCCGTCGCGCCCGGTCGCCCTTCGCGTCGGTCTGCGCGACCGCCATCGCGAGGTCGCCGTCGCGGCAGTGCTCGTAAAAGGCGCGGACCCGCCCGGCGTACCGGGTCCCCGCCTCCCGGTCGAGGCGGCCGGCCACGATCATCATCGCGAACATCGCGTCCGTGCCGATCTCCTTGATCAGCGGGACGAACGAACGCGCCTCCCGCGTCACGTGTTCGATCAGGTCGCGGCGCCGCAGCAGGTCGTCCGCCGCGCGCGGGATCGCGAAGTAACGGCTCATCGGCTCGCCGTCCGGCGCCGGCGCGGTGAGCAGCGCGTCGCCCGGCCGCGCGTGTGCGAGGCGAAAGTCGATCGCGACGTGCCGCGCGCCGCGGCCGAGGTGCGGGTGGCGCGTCACGTCTTCGACCTGCTCGCCGCGGTAGACGACGCGGCGGCCGTCCCGCAGGCTGGCCAGAAACTCGTCGGCGCTACGCAGAGGCATCGCGGCCTCCTCCGGCCGAGGCGGCGCGCGCCCGCAGCTGGTACTTCTGAATCTTGCCGGTCGCGGTCTTGGGCAGCGCGTCCATGAAGTCGACCGTTTTCGGCGCCTTGAAGTGCGCGAGCCGCTCGCGGCAGAACGCGATCAACTCCTCGGCCGTGGCGCGCTTCCCGGTCCGGAGGACCACGCACGCGCGCGGAACTTCCCCCCACTTCGGATCGGCGCCCGCGACGACCGCCGCTTCGAGCACCGCGGGGTGCTGGTACAGCACGCCTTCCACCTCCACCGACGAGATGTTCTCGCCGCCGCTGATGATCAGATCTTTCTTGCGGTCCACGATCTGCGCGTAGCCGTCCGGATGCACGACGGCGAGGTCGCCGGTGTGAAACCAGCCGCCCGCCGTCGCCGCCGTGGTCGCCTCGGGGTCGCGGTAGTAGCCGGGAGTGACGGTCGGTCCGCGGACGACGATCTCGCCGATCTCCGCGCCGTCGCGCGCGACGTCGGTGAGGTCCTCGCGGACGACGCGCACGAGGCCGGCCGCCACCTGGCCGATCCCCTGGCGGGCCTTGAGCGCGGCGCGCTCCGCGAGCGGCAGGCCGTTCCAGGCGCCCCGCCATTCGCAGACGGTGAGCCACGGGCCGGTCTCGGTGAGACCGTAGACGTGGACGATCTCGAAGCCGAGCTCTTCTTCGCACCGCTTGATGAGCGCCGCCGGCGGCGGCGCGCCGCCGACGTACCAGCGCACCCGCTGCCGGGGGCGCCAGCCTTGGCTCGCCGGATCGCCGCCGAGCATGACGAGCACGGTCGGCGCGGCGAAGGCGATCGTGACGCCCTCCGCGTCGATCAGGTGGACGATCGCCGGCGGATCGACGCGGGGCAGGCAGACGTGGCGCGCCCCGGCGGCCGCGACCGCCCACACCCCGCCCCAGCCGTTCACGTGGAACATCGGCAGCGTATGGAGATACACGTCGTCGACGCCGAGGCGGGCGTGGACCAGCACGTCGAGCACGTTGATCGCGGTCATCCGGTGCGTCATGACGACGCCCTTGGAATGACCGGACGTCCCGCTCGTATAGTTGATGCTGATCGGCGCGTTCTCGTCGAGCGCGTCGACCGCGTCGAAGAGCCGGCCGGCCCATCCGGCCGGGGCGCCGGCGATCAGCTCCTCCACGGCCGAGCCGGTCGCGCCCTCCGGGCCCGCGGGCGGCCCGCCGGCCAAAGTCACCACCCCCAGATCGAGCGCGCCCCGCAGCCCGTCGGCGAGAGCGGCGAAGGCCGGATCCGCGAGCAGCACCCGGCAGCCCGCGTGTTCGACGATATACCGGTAGTCGGCGGCGCTGAGCCGGGTGTTCATCGGCACAAGCACGCCACCGGCGAGCGGCACCGCCGTATAGCACTCGAGCGCGTGGTGGGTGTTTGGGGCGAGCACCCCGGCGCGGTCCCCCGGGCGGAGGCCCAGCGTGCGGAGCGCCGCGGCGAGCCGCACGCAGCGATCCGCGAACGCCGCGTACGTGTACCGCTCCGCGGCGTCGACGACCGCGAGGCGGTCTCCGTAAACGTCGGCGGCGCGGCGGAAAAACTGCAGCGGCGAAAGCGGCGCAGGGCCTGCGGGCACGTGGGCCGTGTTCTGCGGTGCCGGAAGCGCCCCCTGCCCGGGTGCGGCCGGCGGCGGGCCCGGCGTACGGCCCGAAATCCGGGCGTGTCGCTTCCTTAGAGATCAGAGCCTCGGCCGCCCGTCAAATGCGGAGCCCGCCGGCTCAGGCGGCGCGCCGGTAGGCGATCTCGCCCCGCGCAATCGTCAACAGCACCTCGCCGTCGCGACCAAGCACGACGAGGTCGGCGTCCGCCCCGGGTGCGATGCGCCCCTTCCGGCGGTGGAGGCCGAGCACCCTGGCCGGATTGAGGGAAGCGGCCTGCACCGCGTCGCGGCGGCTGACGCCGGCCGCCGCGGCGAAATTCTGCACCCCCCGGTGCAGCTGCAGCACGCTGCCGGCGATCGTGCCGTCGGCGAGCCGGGGCACGCCGTCTTTCATCTCGACCGTCTGCTCCCCCAACGTGAACGCGCCGCGTCCCATCCCCGCCGCGGCGATCGCGTCCGTGACGAGCACGATCCGGCCCATCCCCGCCGCGCGCGCGGCGAGCGACAGAATCGCCGGATGCACGTGGGCGTAGTCGGCGATCAGGCCGAGCGCGATCGACGGCGTGACGAGCGCGCCGCCGGCCGCGCCAGGCTCCCGGTGGTGGATCCCCCGCATCGCGTTGAAGAGGTGGGTCGCCATGCGCACGCCCCATCGCGCGGCCGCCTGGACGTCGTCGAACGCGGCATCCGTGTGTCCGATCGCGACGACGACGCCCTGCGCGGCGAGCATGCGTACCACCGCTTCGGCGCCCTCGAGCTCGGGCGCGAGCGTAAACAGACGCAGCGCGCCGTCGAGGCGCCGGACCGTCTCGGCGGCCTCGTCCGCGTCGGGCGCGCGCAGCGCGTGCGCAGGATGCGCGCCGCGGCGCAAGGGATTGAGGTACGGCCCCTCCATGTGAATCCCGAGGATCTCGGGGCCCGGGGCCGCGCGGCGCATCGCGATGGCCGCCGCTTCGCCGGCCCGCCGCATCTCGTCGAGCGGCGCGGTGATGATCGTCGGAAGATACGCGGTCACGCCGGTCGCCGCGAGGTACCGGCCGAGCGTCTCGTACGCCGGCGCGCCCGCCCGCAGGCAGTCGATCCCGGCGCCGCCGTTGACCTGCAGGTCGATCAGGCCGGGGACCAGCGTGGCATCCGGAAACGACAGCGCCCCGGCCGGCGCAGGCTCCGCGGAGACGCGTGCAATGCGGCCGTCTTCGATGGCGACAACGCCCGGGGTCAGATCGCGGTCGGCGGCGAGCACCGTCCCGGCGGACACGATCATCGCCGTGTGCTTCCGGCCCGCGTGGAACCGCTCCTGCGGCGGGCGTCCGCGTGAAGCATCATCGGGCCGCGTCCGATCCGCAATAGGGATTCCCTCCGATCGGAGGGCGCCGTCCGGTCCGCGACCCTAAACGCGGCGCGCCCCGCGGCGCCCGCACGCAGGCTGTGCCCGCCGTAACGCAGAAGGGTTACGGCGGGGATGGTTTCGTGATGGTTCGATCGCTGCGCGCAGAAGACGTGGAAGCATGCGCGGCCGTCATGTCCGGTCTTCCGCTGTGGCGCGAGTATGGGGTGACGATCCGGGAGGCGCGCGCGACGTTCACCGCCGCGCTCGGAGGCGCGGCGCAGGTCCAGGTGGCCGACGACGGCGGGCGGGTCGTGGGGTTCGTGGAGTACCTCGTACACGGGACGTTTGGACACAGCGGCTATGTCTGGGCGGTCGGCGTCGCTGCGGACGCGCAGGGGCGCGGCGTCGGCGGGCGGCTGATGGACGCCGCCGAGGCGAAGATCTTCGAGGCCGGGCCGAACGTGTTCTTGCTCGTCAGCGCTGCCAACGCGGGCGCCCAGCGGTTCTACGAGCGCCGCGGCTACCGGCGCATCGGCGAGATCCCCGATTACCTCCGGCCGGGGGTGACGGAGATTCTCTATCGCAAGACGCAGGGCCCGATCCGCGCGACCCATGCCTGAACTGCCCGGCGATCGGGAAGCGGGTGGCGTGCCACACTGTGGGGGTGCGGTATGAACGCGAAACGGCTCGGCTGGCTGCTTTTGGCGCTCGTGGTGGCGCTGTCGGTCCCGGTTCTGGGGGCCGGCGCGGCGCCCGCCAAGGTGACGCTCACGTTCGGGGTGGACCAGGAGGTCGTCGGCCTGGACCCCAACAAGGTCACGGCGTTTTCGTCGTTCCGGCGGATCGATCTGCTCTACAATAAGCTCGTCACGTACGACGCCGGGCTGCACGTCGTCGGCGATCTCGCCGAGTCGTGGGACAACCCCGACGCCCGCACCTACGTCTTCCATCTGCGACACGGCGTGCAGTTCCACGACGGCGCGGAGATGACGAGCGCGGACGTCGTGTACACGCTGAACCGGATCCTCGATCCGAAGACGGCGTCGCCGGGCCGCTCCTACATCGACGTGATCGACGGCGTGACGGCGCCGGACAAGTACACGGTGCGGATCCACCTGCAGTATCCGCTCGCGTCGCTGCTCTCCGGCCTGGCGTCCGGCAACGCCGCGATCGTGGAGCGGTCCGCGGTGGAGCGCGCGGGAGACTTGCAGAAGACCGAGGCCGGCACCGGGCCGTTCATGCTGGCGGAGTGGGTGCCGGACAACTTCATGCGCCTCGCCCGCAACCCGCGCTACTTCAAGCGCGGCATGCCCCGGGTCGACGAAGTGGTGTTCCGGGTCATCCCCGAGCAGGCCTCGCTGCTCGCGGGCCTTCGGTCGCGCAGCCTCGACATGGCCACGATCTCGGACGGCAGCGTCGTCAAGCAGGCGCAGGCCGCCGGCACGCTCAACGTGCAGCAGGCGCCGAGCCTGAACCTCCGGATCTTCTCGTTCAACACGACCCGGAAGCCGTTTACCGACCCGCGGGTGCGCGACGCGATCGCGTTCGCGATCGACCGCCAGGCGATCATCAACGCCGCGGAGTTCGGCCTGGGCGTCGTGAGCGGCCCGATCCCGGCGCCGGACAAGGTGTGGGCGCTCCCGGTTTCGAGCTTTCCCGAGTACCACGCGAACCCCGCGCGCGCGCGGCAGCTGCTGCAGGAAGCCGGGGCCGCCGGCGCGTCCTTCAACATCACCGTCTCGCCGACGTACGAAGGCGGCCTCGCCGTCGCCCAGGTGATCCAAAGCCAGCTCAAGGCGGTCGGCCTCAACGCGAACATTCAAAACGTGGAGTGGGGCCAGTACATCAACCTCTGGGTGAAGCGGGACTTCGACTCGATGGTGGAGCTGCGCGGCGGCGATCCCGACCCCGACCGGTTCCTGTACCGGACGTTCTACAGCACCGGCGCGGTCAACAACTTCCTGTTCAAGGACGCGGCGGTCGACAAGCTGCTCGACCGCGGCCGCGTGCATGTGACCGTCGCGGAGCGCCTCCCGATCTACCACGACGTCGAGCGCGCGCTCGTCACCGGCGCGCCGGCGGTGTTCCTGTACACGCCGATGGAGTCGCAGGTGATGCAGACGTACGTGAAGGGCTTCCGGATCATCCCGACGGGCGCCCTCAATTACCTGGAGCAGACGTCCGTCGCGCGGTAGCGTCGCCGATCGAGGACGGTAACGGGAGCCGGCCGGACTGAGCGCGTTTCTCGCCGGCCGGCTCCTCACGCTGATCCCCGTCCTGTGGGGGGTTTCGATCGTCGTCTTTCTCCTCATTCACCTCCTGCCCGGCAACGCGATCCAGATGTTCCTCGGCACGCAGGTCGCGATGACACCCGCCCAGATGGACGAGCTGCGGCGGCTCTTCGGCCTCGACAAGCCGCTGGCGTTGCAGTACGTGGACTGGATCACGCACCTGCTGCGGGGGGACTTCGGGGTGTCGCTGCGGACGAGCCGCCCGGTCCTGCCGGACATCCTGCGCCGGCTGCCGCTCAGCGGCGAGATCACGCTGCTCGCTCTCGTGATCGCCCTCGTCATCGCCGTCCCCATCGGGATCTCCGCCGCCCTGCGCCGGGGGTCGGCCGTCGACGCGGCGATCCAGCTCGGCGGGCTCGCCGGCCTCAGCATCCCGAACTTCTGGCTCGCCACGATGATGCTGCTGGCGCTGGGCAACGTCGGGTCGATCGCGTCGATCGGAATCTACGTCGGTTTCTTCGCGGATCCGGTCCGCAACCTCGCCGTGATGCTGCTGCCGTCGTTCTCGCTTGGGATCGCGCTCGCCGCGGTCATGATGCGGTTTATTCGCTCGTCGCTGCTCGAAGTGCTCGGGCACGACTACGTGCGCACGGCGCGCGCCAAGGGGCTCCGCGAGCAGTTGGTCCTCTACCGGCACGTCCTGCGCAACGCGCTGATCCCGGTGATCACCGTCGTCGGGTTCCAGGCCGGCTACCTGCTCGGCGGGACCGTCGTCATCGAGGAGGTCTTCGCCCTGCCCGGCATGGGCCGGCTCGCGCTCGCGGCGATCGACCAGCGCGACTACCCGGTGGTGCAGGGCGTCGTGCTCGTGATCGCCCTGCTGTTCGTCCTGGTGAACCTCGCGGTCGACCTGACGTACGCCCTCGTCGATCCTCGCGTGCGGTACGGATGACGCCCGCGTCCGCCTCCGCGCTCGCGAAGGCCGCCGCCGCGCGCCGGCAGGGCGCGCCGCTCCGGCGCCGTGCGACGTTCGCCGAGCGCTTCGTGCGCACCCCGCTCGCGATGGCCGGCGCTGTGATCGTCGCCGCGTACCTCGCGGCCGCCGTCGCCGCCCCGCTGCTTGCGCCGGACGATCCGCTCGTGATGCACAGCCAGTCGCTGCTCGCGCCGCCGGGCGGCGCGCATCCGTTCGGCACGGATCAGTTCGGCCGCGACCTGCTGGCGAGGCTGCTCTACGGGGCGCGGTCGTCGCTCGCGGTCGCCTTCGGCTCGGTCGCGTTCGCGCTGGCGGCGGGCGGCGTGACCGGCCTGTTCGCCGGCTACCGGGGAGGCGCGCTCGACAACGTCCTCATGCGCGCGATGGATGTGATCTTCGCCTTCCCGGCCGTACTGCTGGCGATCGCGATCATGGCGGTGCTCGGGGCGGCCGTCCAAAACGTCATCCTCGCGATCGGCATCGTCTACACGCCGCAGTTCGCGCGCGTGATCCGCGCGAGCACGATCGAGACGCGCGGCCTGGAGTACGTCGACGCGGCCGGGGCGCTCGGCGCCGGCACGCGGCGGATTCTCGCGCGGCACATCCTGCCGAACATCACGGCGCCGCTGATCGTGCAGACGTCGCTCAGCCTCTCCTTCGCGATCCTGACCGAATCCGCGCTGAGTTTCCTCGGCCTCGGGACCCAGCCGCCCACGCCGTCCTGGGGCAACATGCTCGCGGAGGCGCGCCGCTTCATGGTGATCGCGCCGTGGACCGCGATCACGCCGGGCGCCGCGATCGCGCTGATCGTGCTCGGCTTCAACCTGCTCGGAGACGGGCTGCGCGATCTGCTCGACCCGCGCCTGCGCCTGTGATCCGCCACTCGATAGTCCGGAGGAGCCGCGATGTCCGCGCCTGAGCGCAACACCGAAGCCGCCAACCCGGCGACGCGGGACCTCGACCTGCTCCCGGTGCTCGAGCAGGCGCGTCTCATGAACGCCGAGGACCGCCGCGTGCCGGCGGCGGTCGCGGCCGCGCTGCCGGCCGTCGCGACCGCGGCCGCCCGGATCGCCGAGGCGCTCGCGCGCGGCGGCCGGCTGCTCTACGTGGGCGCCGGCACGAGCGGCCGGCTCGCCGCCCTCGACGCCGCGGAGTGCCCGCCGACGTTCGGCACGGACCCCGAGACGGTGCAGGCGGTCATCGCGGGCGGCGAGCGGGCGATGACCGAGTCGGTCGAAGGCGCCGAGGACGACGCGGCGGCCGGCGCGCGCGAAATGGACGCGCGGCGCGTGGGCGCGACCGACGTCGTCGTCGGCGTCGCCGCGAGCGGCGAAACGCCGTTCACGGTCGCCGCGGTCCGCCGCGCGCGCGAACGCGGCGCGTGGACGGCCGGCGTCGCGTGCAACCCGGGCTCGTCGCTGGAGGCCGCGTGCGATCTCGCGATCGTCCCGGTGGTCGGCCCCGAGGTCATCGCGGGCAGCACGCGTCTCAAGGCCGGCACGGCGCAGAAGCTCGTCCTCAACATGCTGAGCACCCTCGCGATGGTCCGCCTGGGCAAGGTCTACGGCAACTTGATGGTCGATCTGCGCGCGACAAACTCGAAATTGCGGCGCCGTGCGGCCCGCATCGTGGCCGCGGCGTCCCGATCGGGGGAGGACCGGGCGGCGGCGGCGCTCGCGCAGGCCGGCGGGCGCGTGCCGGTCGCGATCGTGATGCTGCGGCTCGGCGTGGACGCGGAAGCGGCGGCGGACCGACTCCGCCGCGGCGGCGGATCGCTCCGCCGGGCACTGGGGGAGGCGGACTGATGGGGTGGCCCTGGCTCGACGCGCTGATCGCGAAGCCGACGAAGCGCATCGTGGGACTAATCTCGGGGACCTCCGCGGACGGGATCGCGGCGTCGCTCGCCGACATCACGACCGGGGCGGACCCGGACCGGCCGCGGGTGGCGCTGCGGGACTTCCGGATGACACCGTTCCCCGAGCAGGTGCGCGAGCGCGTGCTGCACGCGGTCATCGAGCCGCTCACGACGCAGTCGCTGGCGCAGCTCTCGTATCTGCTCGGCGAGCTGTTTGCCGAAGCGGCGCGCGCCGTCGCGGGGGCCGCCGAAGCGGGGCTCGACGGCGTGGATCTCATCGCGTCGCACGGCCAGACCGTGGCTCACGTCGGGGTCCCGGATCCGGCCGACCGCTGGAGCCGCGCCGCGACGATGCAGATCGCCGAACCGGCCGTCATCGCCGCGCGGACCGGCCGCCCGGTCGTCGCGGACTTCCGCTCCGCGGACATCGCCGCGGGCGGACAGGCCGCGCCGTTCGTCCCGTACGCCGACCTGCTGCTGCTCGGCGCGCCCTACGGACGCATCGCGCTCAACCTGGGCGGCATTGCGAACTTCACCGTCCTGCCGCCGCACCCGCGCCGGGACGACGTTTACGCGTTCGACACCGGACCCTCCAACATGGTGATCGACGGGCTCGTCCGGCACTTCTCCGGCGGCGAGGAGCGCATGGACCGCGACGGCCGCCGCGCGGCGCGGGGCACGGTGCGCGCCGACGTTCTGGCGGAGCTGATGCGGGATCCGTTCGTCACCGCCCCGCCGCCCAAGACCGCCGGGCACGAACAGTACGGGGCGGCGTTTCTTCGCGCGCTGCTCGCGCGGTGGGGCGACGTCCCGCCGGACGACCTGATCGCCACCGCGACGGCGTTCTCCGCGGACTCGATCGCCTGGAACATCCGGCGGTACGTGGCGCCGGCGCACTCGGTGGAGGAGTTGATCGCCTCCGGCGGCGGAACGCGCAATCCGGTGCTGATGGCGCGCCTGGCCGAGGCAGTCGCGCCGATCCGTGTACGCCGCATCGACGACGTCGGCATCCCGGGCGACGCCAAGGAAGCGCTGGCCTTTGCGCTGCTGGGACACGCGAGCCTGATGGGCCGGCCCGGCGCCCTGCCGCGGGTGACCGGTGCCAAGTACCCCGCGATTCTCGGCACCTGGACGTGGCCGCCGATCAACCGGCCGAAGGCGTGATCCGGGCCGCCGTCCCGCCGCGGGCGCCGTGAGCGCCGGCCGGTTCGCCGAGGCGATCCGCCGTCTCGAGGACGCCGCCGGCGTCGCGTATCCCGGCGCGGTACTGGGGGTGCTGTGGCGAGGCGAGGTCGCGGTCCGCCGCGCCGCCGGCCGCACGGCGGCGCGTGATTGGGCGCCTGCCGCCACGCCGGAGACGATTTACGATCTGGCGTCTTTGACGAAGGTGACCGCCACGCTGCCGCTCGTGCTGCAGGCGGTGGCGGAAGGCCGCGTTGCGCTCGACGATCCGGTGCCGGACCACCTCCCCGAGTGCCCCCACCGGAACATCACGCTCCGGCAGCTGCTGACGCACACGTCGGGGCTGCCGGCGTGGATTCCGTTCTATCTGCGCACGATGGGGGGCGACGCGATCGTCCGCGGCGCGGCGGCCACGCCGCTCGAGGCCCGGCCGGGCTCGCGGGTGACCTACAGCGACATCGGCTTTGTCCTGCTCGGCGAAATCGTCCGGCGCAAGTTCGGCGCGCCGCTCGACGCGCTGGTACAGGATCGCCTCTTCCGGCCCCTCGGGATGGCGCACACCGGGTATCGGCCGGTGCGCGCCGCGCCGGCCGGCGGCGATCCCGCGATCGCGCCGACCGAAGACGGGACGACCATCGAGCAGCAGATGACCCAGGGTGCGCAGTGGGCCGCCGCCGGCCGCCGCCACACCTGGCGGCGGTATCTCATCTGGGGCGAAGTGCACGACAGCAACGCCCACGCGATGGGCGGCGTGTCGGGCCACGCGGGACTCTTCGGCACGGTGGACGACATGCTCGCCTACGCGCGGATGTGGCTCGCCGGCGGCCGGGGCCCGCACCAGCGGGTGCTCGAGCCCGCGCTGGTCGAGACGGCGGTCGCGCCGCAGACACCCCCGCCGAACGTCCGCGGGCTCGGGTGGGCGCTCACCGGCGGCCAGGGGTGGTGGCGAGACGCGCTCTCGCCGCGCGCGTTCGGCCACACGGGCTTCACCGGCACGTCCATCGTGATGGATCCGGAACGGGATCTCGCGATCGTGGTGCTGAGCAACGCGGTCCATCTCGGGCGCGACCGCACCGGCATCATCAGCCTGCGGCCGGAGATCGCCGCGGCGGTCGCGCGCGCCATCGCCTAGATCCTGCTCCGCGGAAGGACCGCCTTCCGGCCCCCACGAAGCCGCACCCGATGGACTATTTTCTCGGCGTCGACGGGGGCGCGTCGGGCACGGCCTGCGCGGTGGCCAGCGCCGACGGCGCAGTCCTCGGCATCGGGCACGCCGGCCCGAGCAACCACATCCTGGCCCCGGGCGGCCGTGAACGCGCCCGGGCGGCCGTGCGCGACGGGGTCGGACACGCGCTCGCCGCCGCCGGACTCGGGCATGTAAAGTTTCGCGCGGCGCAGTTCGGGATGACCGGCATCACGCGGGACACGGAGCAGGCCCGCGTGTTCGCCGAGGTCGTCCGCGAAACGCTCGAGGCGGCGCTCGTCCGCATTGAAAACGACGCGGTCATCGCCCGCGCCGGCGCCCTGGCCGGACGCCCGGGCGTCATCGTGATCGCCGGCACGGGATCGGTCGCGTACGGTGAGGATCCGCACGGCGGCCGGGCGCGCGCCGGCGGCTGGGGCTACATCTTCGGAGACGACGGCAGCGGATTCTCGATCGGCTGCGGCGGGGTGCGCGCGGCGCTCCACGCCCGCGACGGGACCGGCGAGCCGACCGTGCTGGGCGAGCGCCTCGGCGACGCCGCGGGCATGCCGGCGGCCGACATTCCGATGGCGTTCTACGAGGGACGGATCGACCGCTCGAGGATCGCGGCCCTCTCGCGCGTCGTGGCGCGCGCCGCGGAAGAGCACGACGCGGTGGGGCGCCGTCTCATGGAGGAGGCGGCCGCGGCGCTCGCCCGCCTGGCGGCCGCCGTGATCGCGAAACTGCGCTGGCCCGACGGCCCGGTCGCGGTCGGGCCGGTCGGCGGCGTCTTCGAAGCCGGCCGCACGATCCTGCGCCCGCTCGGCGAGGCCCTCGCCCGAACGGCGCCGGCGGCGATACTGGTGCCGCCGCGGCTGGAGCCGGCGGCCGGCGCGGTGCTGCTTTCGATGCGCGCGGCCGGCCTGCCGCTTTCGCCCGCCGTGCTCGCACTGCTCGCCGCGACGTGGGAGCTCCGCCTGGTCGGAGCCCCGGCCGGCGGACGTGCCTGAGCGCCGAACACCGTGAAGACGCCGCCGCTGCTCGAGTCGCTGCGCGGCCGTCTGATCGTCTCCTGCCAGGCCGTCGCTCCGAGCCCGCTCCGCCGCTCGGACATCATCGCCGCGCTGGCGGAGTGCGCCGCGATCGGCGGCGCGGCCGGGTTGCGGATCGACTCGCCCGAGGATGTGGCGGCGACGCGGGCCCGGGTGCGCGTGCCGATCGTCGGACTGTTCAAGCGGCGGGCGGGCTCGCCGCTCTACATCACGCCGGCGTTTGAGGACGCGCAGGCGATCGCGCGGGCCGGCGCTGAAATCGTGGCCGTGCAGGCCACGCGCGAGCGCGCCCGGCACGGCGACCCGCTCCCCCAGCTCATCGCGCGGCTCCACGCCGAATGCGGCGTGCTGGTCATGGCCGACGTGTCGACGGCCGACGAAGGCGCGACCGCCGAGGCGGCCGGCGCCGACGTCGTGGCAACGACGATGGCCGGCTACACGCCGCACAGCCGGCAGATGCCCGGCCCGGATCTGCGCCTGGTCGAAGAACTGGCCGCGCGTGTGTCCGTGCCGGTCGTCGCCGAGGGGCGGATTCAGACGCCGGAGGACGCCGCCGCGGCGCGCCGCGCCGGCGCGTGGGCCGTCGTCGTCGGGCGCGCGATCACGATGCCGGATGCGATTACGGCGCGGTTCGTCCGGGCGGTGGAGGAGGCGATATAGCCGGCACGACGTGCGGGGCGCTCATCGCTCCACGAACAGCGGGTTGGTCCAGGCCATCCCGCCGTCCGGCGCCACCACCTCGATCCGGAGATACTGTTCCCGCCCCCGCAGCGCGAACGACGCCTCGCGGAGGGGCGCGCCGTCGCCCTGGACGCGCCCGCCCCAGCGCGTGTCGCAGACGAACCGGACTTCGGTCGCGCCCGGCGGGGCGATGCGCACCGCGGCGGTCCCGCCGTCGAGGGTTACGTCCTCGAGCACGACCCCGGTCGATGCGTAGAAGGACCCCGCGGCCAGCCCCTCCGTCACGGCGGCGGGCGTGAGCGCCTCCGCCCGCAGCATCGTCCAGCCTTTGCCGTGATCGGCAAACTTCCAGTGGGCGTCGTCGTTGGCGGCGCCCAGCAGCGGCCGGCGGCGTGCGAGACAGTCGTCCCAGTGCACGCTGCTGTACCCTTTCCGGATATCCTCGTCGACGTTCGCGTTGTAGACCTCGATCCCCGCGATATCCCGCAGCGGCACGAGGTCGTCGGCGACGATCCCGGTCCAGTACGGGTGCGCGACGAACACGACGGCGCCCGCGGCGCGCAGGCGGTCGACCACGCTCTGGGCCGGCATCGCGTACCGCGCGGCGGTGTCTCTCGGCACGTCGATCATCTCGCGCAGCCCGATGCCGAGGATATGATACGCGGTGCCGACGCCGGTCCGGCCGGCATCGACCTCGACTCCCGGCACCAGGACGAGCTTCCCGGTGGCCGCGGACTTCGGCGGAGCCGTCACGCGATTGTGGTCGGTGATCGAGAGAAAGTCATAGCCGCGTTGCGCGTACCACGCCACGACGTCGTCGCCCGAGCGCGCGCCGTCGGACTCGGTCGTGTGGCAGTGCCAGACGCCGCGGTACCACCGTCCCGGACGCGAAAACGGATTGAGCAATCGGCTCACGGCTGCGCCCCCTTGGTCCATCCGCGCGCGCGGTCCACCGCGCGCCGCCAGCCCGCGTAACGCTCGTCCCGCTCGGCGGCGGAGATCGCCGGCCGGAACGTCCGGTCGGCGGCCCACCCCGCGCCCGCGGCCTCGATCGACTCCCACACGCCTTGCGCGAGACCCGCGGCGTAGGCGGCCCCCAGCGCGGTGGTCTCGCCCACGGCGGCGCGCACGATGGGGAATCCCAGCAGGTCCGCCTGCAACTGCATCAGCACATCGTTGCGCGAGGCGCCGCCGTCGACGCGCAGCGCCGAAAGCCGCAGGCCGGTCTCGCGCTGCATCGCCTCAACCACGTCCCGCGTCTGATAGCAAATGGCCTCGAGCGTGGCGCGAACGAGATGGGCGCGTGTCACGTACCGTGTGAGCCCGACGATCGCGCCGCGGGCCGTCATGTCCCAGTACGGCGCAAACAGTCCGGAAAACGCCGGCACGAAATACGCGCCGCCGGTGTCCGGCACGGACGCCGCGAGCGCCGCGGTCTCCTCGGCCGTGCGGATCAGGCCCAGGTCGTCCCGCAGCCACTGCACCGCCGCGCCGGCGATCGCGATCGATCCCTCGAGCGCATACGCCGCGTCCGGCGGGAGCACGTAGGCGACGGTGGAGACGAGACCGGCCGCGCTGCGGGCCGGTTCGGCCCCGGTATGCTGCAGCAGGAAACAGCCGGTGCCGTAGGTGTTCTTCGCGTCCCCCGGCCGGTAGCACGCCTGGCCGACGAGCGCGGCCTGCTGATCGCCGAGCGCGGCGCAGACCGTCACCGCTTCACGAAACGGCCCGTCGCGGCGCGTCTCGCCGTACCGCGCGCTGCTCGCGCGGATCTCCGGCAGGATCGCCGGCGGGATCCGGAACATCTCGAGCAGATCCTCCGCCCACGTGCGCGCGCGGAGGTCCATCAGCATCGTTCGCGAGGCGTTCGTCGCGTCCGTAACGTGCGCGCCGCCGTCGGGCCCGCCGGTCAGCCGCCAAACGAGCCACGCGTCGATCGTGCCGGCGCACAGTTCGCCGCGCTCGGCGCGGGCGCGCGCGCCGGAGACGTGGTCGAGGATCCAGGCGAGCTTCGTCGCCGAGAAATACGTCGCCATGGGAAGGCCGGTACGCTCTCGAATCGTCTCCGCCGATCCGTCGCGAACGAGCGCCGCACAGGCGTCGCGCGTGCGGGTGTCCTGCCAGACGATCGCCGGATAGACCGGCCGGCCCGTGGCGCGCTCCCACACGACCACGGTCTCGCGCTGGTTCGCGATGCCGACCGCCGAAAGCGGCCCGCCCGGCGGAGCGGCGCGGTCCAGCGCCTCGGCGACGACGCGGCAGGTCGCCGCCCAGATCTCTTCGGGGTCGTGCTCGAGCCAGCCCGGGTGTGGCGCGGACTGTCGGTGCTCGGCGTAGGCGCCCGCCAGCGGGCGCCCGCGGTCGTCGAAGACGATACAGCGGGTTCCGGTGGTCCCCTGGTCGATGGCCGCGATCCGGGCCGGCACGCCCCGCCGCCGCTACGAGATCCGCATCGTCCGATTGTAGCCCGTGATCGCCTGATCGATATCGCGCGCCGCGTCGTCGAGCGCCTGCTTCGCCGGCTTCCGGCCGAGCACCGTCGCCTCGATCGCGTCCTCGACGCGCTGCCGGGCTTCCGGAAACACACCGAGCAGCGCCCCCTGGGTCGCGCGGTTGATCGGGCTGCTGCGCAGCTCGCTGATCGCGGTGAGGAACTGCGGGCTCTTCGCCAGCGTCTCCTGGGCCGCAGGCTCGCGATACGCGTCACGCCGGATCGGGAAGTAGCCCGTGCCGGCGTACCACGCGGCCTGCTGCGGGGGCGCGCTGATGAACTTCACAAACTCCCACGCCGCCTGCTGTTCCTGCGGCGGCCGGTTCTTGAGGATCCAGACCGAGGCGCCGCCGACGATACTGCCCCCCGACGCGGCCGACGGCGGCTTCGGGAAATAGCCGGTGCCGATCTCGAACCGTCCGCCGGCCTGGGTGAGCAGGCTGCGCAGCACCGCGGTCGAGTCGAAGGTCATCGCGGTCTGTCCCGCCGCGAACGCCCGCTGGCTGGCGGCGGTCGGCCGGCCGGGATTGGCCGCGACGCCGGCCTTGACCATCCGCGCCCACCAGTCCAGAATCCGCGCCCCCTCTTCCTCCTGGTTGAAGACCACCGCCGTCGGCGCCGCATCGCGGCCGTTGCCGTGGTTGCAGTAGAGCGCGCCCTGCCGCGCCAGCAGCTGCTCGAAGAACCAACCGTAGATCGCGAGCGTGATGCCGGACCGCGTCGCGCCGCTCTGCACGAGCCGCTTCGCGTAGTCTTCGATCTCCTCGAATGTCCGCGGCGCACGGTTGGGATCGAGTCCGGCCTTCTTGAACAGATCCTTGTTGTAGTACAAGATGGCGCTCGACGTGTTGAACGGCATCGAATACAGCCGGCCGCCGACCCGGTAGTACGCCAGGATGTTGGGCTCGAGCGGCCCGAGGTCGAACTTGTCGCGGTCGATAAAGTCCTGCATCGGCACCGCGCCCTTGCTGTCGAACATGAACCGCGTGCCGATGTCGTACACCTGCACGACGGCGGGGACCGCGGTCGACTGCATCGACGCGCGCAGCTTGTTGATCGCGTCGTCGTACGTTCCCTGAAACTGCGCGTCGACCTGGATGTCGCGGCGCGCGGCGTTGAACCGGCTCACGAAGGCCCGCACCACGGTCTCGCCGAGGGCACCGCCCATCGAATGCCAGAACACGATCCGGGTCGGCGCCTGCGCCGCCGCCGGCCGCGCCCAACGTCCGCCGGCCGCCAGCCCCGCCGCCACCGCCCCCGTGCCGCGCAGAACGGTCCGTCTTGTCAGCCGCTTCACCGCGTTCGCCCCCTTTTGTGCAGCGTCGGCCCGCGCCGATATCAGCCTTTCACCGCGCCGGCCGTCAGTCCTCGAACCACGTGCCGGTACCCGGCCAGGAACACCACGGCGGTCGGCAGGACCATCAGCACGACCCCGGCCATCACAAGGCCCCAGGAGACCGACTCCTGCGACTGCAGCAGCGCGAGTCCGATCTGTACGGTGCGCATCGCCGTCGAGTTGATCACCAGGAGCGGCCACAAATACTGATTCCAGGTCGACAGAAACGCGTAGATCCCGAGCGTCGCCAAGGCCGGTCGCGCGAGCGGCAGCACGATCGTCCACAGGAACCGCCGGCGCGTACAGCCGTCGATCCTCGCCGCGTCGGCGAGTTCACGCGGGATCGTGAGAAAGAACTGGCGCAGCAGGAACGTGCCGAACGCCGTCGCGAGAAACGGCGCCACGAGCGCGGGATACGTGTCCAGCCAGCCGAAGGCCCGCACGGTCAGGTAGTTCGGTATCAGCGTGACCTCGAGCGGCACCATGAGCGTCGCGAGAAACGCGAAGAACAGCGCGCGCCGGCCCGGAAACTCGATGAAGGCGAAGGCAAACGCCGCGAGCGACGACGTCAAGAGCTGTCCCAGAGTCACGGCGCCCGACTGAATTGCCGAGTTCAGCAAGAACCGGCCGAGCGGCGCCTTCGTCAACGCGTCGGCGTAGTTGTCGAGGACCGGCGCCTGCGGCCACAACGACGGCGGGTAGCGCCCGAGTTCGGCGCCGGACTTGAGGCTCGTCGACACCGCGAACAGCAGGGGAAAGAGCACCACCGCGGCGATCGCGATCATGCCGGCGTGGCGCACGCCGCCGTTCACTGGTACGTCACCCAGCGTTCGAAGACCGTAAACTGCAACCCCGTCAGGACCAGCATCAGGCCGAAGAGGACCATCGCCTGCGCGGCGGCGAGGCCGAAGCGAAAGTTGACAAACGCGTTCCGGAAGATGGAGTAGACGATGACGTTGGTCGACTCGACGGGGCCGCCCTGCGTAAGGATGTTGATCTGGCCGAACGACTGCAGGACCCCGATCGTCCCGACCACGCCGACGAAGAACAGCGCCGGCGAGATCGCGGGGACCACGACGTGGCGAAACACGCCCCAGCCGCCGGCCCCGTCGATGCGGGCGGCTTCGACGAGCTCCTCCGGCACGCCCTGGAGCGCCGCCAGCAGCACGACGACGTTGAACCCGAGGTCCTTCCAGACCGTCGCCGCGGCGACCGCCGGCAGCGCCCACCGCGGGTCGGTGAGCCAGCCGATCGCCGGGGCGTGCGCGAGGCTCAGGAAGTAGTCGAGGATGCCGACATTCGGATCGAACAGCCACGCCCAGATCAGCGCGGCCGCGGCGATGCTGACCGCGATCGTAAATGAATAGGCCGTGCGGTAGACTACGATGCCGCGCACCGGCCGGTTGGCCAGCAGCGCGAGCGGCAGCCCGATGACGATGCCGGCCGGGACCGTGTACAACGCGAACAGGAAGCTGACGCGGAGACTGTTGAGAAACGCCGGTGACCCGAGCAGCCGCGCGTAGTTGCCGGTGCCGGCGTAGAGGCCGAGCCCGCCGAAGGGGTCGGTTTCGTACAGACTCATTTGGGCGTTGCGGAGCAGCGGATAGAAGACGAAGAGTACGAAGACCGCCAGCGACGGGACGAGGTAGGCCAGCGCCGAGACCAGCTCCTGCCGGCCGCGGCGCCTCGTCACGTCCGCTCGAGCACCCGCGCGAGCAGCCGGACGTCGTTCGAAGTGACGCCGTCGACGCCCCACCCAAGACAGCGCCGCATCGGCTCCTCCTCGTCGATCGTCCACGGAAAGACCCCCAGCCCCGCATCGTGCGCCGCGGCGACGGCATCCTCGGTGAGCAGCCGCCACCGCGGGCAGATCGCGTCCGCGTCCGCCGCCCGCGCGGCCGCGACCGGGTCCACCGGCCGCGCGTCGTACACGACGCCGGTCGCCACCTCCGGCGCCGCCGCCCGCATCGCCCGGATCGCGGGATGATCGAAGGACATCACCAGCGCCGCGCCGAGCATGCCCCGCCGCCGCAGCGCGTCGGCGATCTGCCGTTCGATCCCCTCGTAGAACACCGGGCCGTGCTTGATCTCGAGCAGCACCGGCGCGCGGTCCCGCATCAGGTCCAGCACTTCGTCGAGGGACGGGACGCGCTCGCCCGCGAACTCCGGCGCGAACCAGCGGCCGGCGTCGAGCCGGCGGAGGTCCTCAAACAGAAACGACCCGACGGCCCCCCGCCCGTCCGTCGTCCGCTCGACCGTTTGATCGTGGATGACGACGAGCCGTCCGTCACGCGTGCGCTGCACGTCGCCTTCGACGGCCGGGGCGCCGGCGTCGAGCGCCAGGCGAAACGCGGCGACGGTGTTCTCAGGCGCCTCGCGCGACGCGCCGCGGTGCGCGACGCCGAGGGCGCGCCCGCCGGGGCGCAACCGCCGCCACCGCGCGCCGGACGGGCTCACCCCCGCCACACCATCCGGCAACCGAGTAACTCCACGAGTGGAGTTCGTGAAAGTTCGGCGAAGAGACGTCGCAGCCGCGTCTACTTCGCTTTCTTCCTGGCGCCGCCGCGTATCCGCGCGGTCCGGGGCTCCGCCGGCTGTTCGTCCTCCGCCTCGTCGCCGGCCGCCTCTCCGCCCGATGATTCGGACGCGGCGGGCTCCGCCGCGGGCGACGGTGTGGAGTCGCCGGCGCGCCGGCCGCGCCCCACGGTCCCGCCGCGCCGTGCGCCGCGCCCCCGAGGGGCGTTGTCCAGATTCTCGATCGGGACCGCTTCGACCGCGTCGGCCAGCGCGAACCCGAAGATCTGCGAGTAGAAATACGCCTCGGCCTCGAGCGTACGCTTGATGTGCTCCGCCCGGCGAAAACCGTGCTGCTCGCCCGGGTAGGCGATGTACGCGACGGGAATGCCCTTCCGCTTCGCCGCTTCGAAGATCATCTCAGACTGGTTCGGCGGGACGATTTTGTCCTCGAGTCCCTGAAACAGGATCAGCGGAGCCCTTAGCTGCGCGATGGACTGGATCGGCGACCGTTCACGGTAGCGGTCGAGCTTCTCGGGATACGGCCCGATGAGGTGCTCGTCGTAGCGCGACTCGAACTTGTGGGTCTCTTCGTGGAACACGACGAGGTCGCTGATGCCGAAGTAGCTCGCGCCGGCCGCGAAGAAGTCGCGGAAGCACAGCGCGGCCAGGGTGGTGTAGCCGCCGGCGCTGCCGCCGTGAATGAAGACGCGCTCGGAATCGGCGGCGCCGCGCCCGATCAGGTGGCGCGCCGCGTTGATCGAGTCGTCCACGTCCACGACCCCCCACTGTCCGTAGAGCCGCTCGCGGTACGCGCGCCCGTAGCCCGTGCTGCCGCCGTAGTTGACGTCCACCACCGCGAAGCCGCGGCTGGTCCAGTACTGCGTGCTCAGGTTGAGCGTCCCCGACACAGCGCCCGTCGGTCCGCCGTGCACGCTGACGATCAGCGGCGGCCGCTCGTCCGCGGGCGCGGCGGCGTCCGGGTTCGTCGGCGGATAGTACAGCGCATGGGCGGTGACGCCGCCTTCGGTCGAAAATTCGATGGCCTCCGGACGCGACAGATATGAAGCCTCCACCGGCGCGTCGGCCGACCTGCGCAGCACGTCGACGCGGCGGGCCCGAAGGTCCGACAGCACGATCGACGGAAAATCCGTCGGCGAGCCGCCGATGAACGCGATGCCGGGGCGGCCGCAGCGGATGCTGTCGAGCGCGGTGTACGGCAGGGCGATCGGCTCCAGCACGCCGCGCGCCGGATCCAGCCACGCCAGGCGAGACCCGCCCTCCGCCTTGTACGCGCAGACGAGCCGCCCGTCGGGCGCCACTGCGTACGTCGCCTGGCCGAGCCGCCAGGCCGGCCCGCCGAACTCCGAGGCCGTCTTGAGCACCGGCTCGACCTTTCCGTCGCGCCAGCGGTGTGGATTCCACCAGCCGCCGGGGTCCGCGAGGAAATACAGCGTGCCGTCCGGGCCCCATTCCGGCTGGAGTATCGATTCGTTGGGCCCGCCGGCGACGCGCCGGGCGCCGGCGACGGTGCCGTCGCGCGCGAGTTCACCGACCCACAGCTCCGTGCCGTCCCAGGGCATGTTGGGGTGGTTCCACGTCAGCCAGGCGAGGCGTGACCCGTCGGCCGAGAGCCGCGGCGCCGAATAGAAGTCGTTGCCCGAGACCAGCACGCGCGGCGCCACGCCGCCGCGGCACGAGACGCTGACGATCGAATTGACGGCCTCACGGTCCGATGCCGTGTGGTCTTCCCGTACGCACACCAGCCGGTCGCGGCGCAGGTCGACGACGAGGTCCGCGTACCGGTACTCGCCCTCCGGCGTGATCGCCGACGGCGGTTCGCCGGGCCCGCAGCGATACAGCCGCCCGTCGTCAAACGACGAGAAGAACACGACGGCCCCGCGCACCGCGTACGCGCCGCCGCCGTACTCGTGCACCCGCGACCGCGCGTTGAAGGGCGCGGGCGTGACATCGGTGATCTTGCCGGCCGAGGTGCGGCGCACGACCACGCAGCGGCCGCCCTCCGCCGGCCGGCCTTCGATCCAGTAGACGTCGTCGCCGTCCAGCATGACCTGTTCGAGGCCGATGCCGGACGCGGCGACGAGATCGGGGGTAATCGGCGACGGCCACGAGCCGTACGGCAGCGTGCGGGGCATGAACTTCCTCCTTGGAGCTACTGGGTCGCCGCGGGATGCCCGTTCTGGTAGAGCCAGCGGTACATCGCGGCCGACTGCTCGACGGTCTTGACGTAGCCGCGCGTCTCGCCGTACGGGATCTCTTCGACGAATGTATCCGGGTCGGCGCCGGGCCGCGCCGCCTGCCACTGCCGGACCGCGTTGGGACCGGCGTTGTAGGCGGCAAGGGCGAGATCGACGCGGCCGAAGCGCATGAGCTCGGCCTTGAGGACCGCGGCGCCGAGAGCGATGTTCGTCGCCGGGTCGACGAGTCCCCGCTGATCGGGCGTCGTCATGCCGAGGCTGCGCGCGGTGCTCGCCGCGGTCCCGGGCATCAGCTGCATCAGCCCGTAGGCGCCCGCGGACGACACGGCGGAAGCATCGAAGCGGCTCTCCTCGCGGATCACGCCCGCGATGAGGTTCGGATCCACCCCGTCGCGCGAGGCGGCCTGCGCGATCGCCGGCCACAGCGCGCGCGGGTACAGCGCCTCCCACAAGACGCGCGGCAGGCGGTGCGGCGCCGGTGTCCCGAGCGCATCGCGCGCATCCTCGGCGACGCCGATGCCCCGACGCGGTGCGTCGAACTGAGTGTAGCGCACGCTCAGCAGCGTGAGGACGGCGGCACGGGATGCCGCGGGCGCGGCGGCCGCGGCCGCTTCGAGATCGCGCGTCGCGTCGTCGGTCTGTGCGAGCGCGTCCAGTTCGCGAAACCGGTCGAGCGACGGGATCGTGCCGGGCGGCACCTCGGGCGCGTTCGCGTCGATCGCGGCGCGCGCCGCTTCGTTGAGACGGGCGGCGGCGGCCTGACCGTAGTAGGTGTCGCCGTACAGCGTCGCGGCGCGGCGGTAGTTGTCGGCGGCCCAGTCGGCGTGCCCGGCCAGCGCCGCCGCGCGGCCGGCCCAGTACCACGACGCGCCAGCGGCGTCGGTGCCGGCCGCCGCCTCCGCGGCGTGGAGCCATGCGGCGCGCGCGGGGGTCCACCGCCCGCCGCGGGACAGCAGCCAACCGACCTGCCACAACGCCCGGCTGCCGTACCACGTCAGCGGAAACCGGTCGCCGGCCTCCTGATAGAGCGCGATCGCGGGTCCGGCGGCGCCGCGCTCGGCGCGCGTCTCCGCGATCAGGTAGAGTCCGCGCGGCGCGAGGGACGACTTCGGATACTCGGCGGCGATCCGGCGCGCGTATCCGAGCGCCTCCGCGTCCCTCCCCCCGGCGAGCGCGATCCGCATCAAGTAGAACAATGCGTCGTCGGCGTGGGTCTGGCGCAGCGCGGCGTCCTGCTGGAACCACCGCGCCGCGACGGAGAAGTGCCGCTGCCGGTACGTCAGCACACCGAGCATGTAGAACGTGCCGTCGTCGTAGAGCCACGCGCGCGGCATCGACAGCACGCGCTGGAGATCCGCGTACGCCGCGGCGCCGTCGCCGGCATCGAACTCGCTCTTCGCGCGCTGGTAGAACACGTCCACCGGCGTCGTATCCGGCGGCAGCGGGTGCGCGGCGGCGAGCGCGGCGAGGCGGGCATGCGCGGAGGCTGCGAACGGAGTCGTGGGAAAGGCGACCGGGATCCGGCGGTACGCCTGCGCGGCGTCGGCCCACCGGGCCTGCGCTTCGAGCGCCTGCCCCATGTCGAACCAGGCCTGTGGGGCGTGCGCGCCTTGTCCGAACTGCTCGAGGTACTGGTGAAACGCGCCGGGAGCGTTTGCGGCGCGCGCGCCCCAGAGGCTTTCGGCGCGCCAGAAGACCGCGAGTCCGCGCATCGTGGAATCCGGGAACCCGGAGATCATGTCCGAAAACGCCGACGCGGCATCGTCGAATCGGCCCCCGTTGAAGTCCGCGACCGCGACGTAGTATTCCGCGTGGTCGGCGAGGATCGGGTCGGCGCTCGCCGCGTGCCGGAACGCCGTGGCGGCGTCCTCGTAGCGCTTCTCCCCGAGATCGATGACGCCGAGCAGGTACGCGGCCCGGCCGCCGGCCTGGCCGTCTTCCTGCGCGAGCGGCTCGAGGGCGGCGCGCGCGCTCGCCGGATCGCCCCGGCGGTACGAGTCCACCGCGGCGGCAAGGCGGTCGGAGGCCGGTACGCCCCGGGCCGGCGCAACGGCGAGGAGCGCGGCGCACACGAGCGCCGCGGACACCGCGGCCGCCGCTCGGTTTCGTCTTGGTCGTGGGTTCATACGGTGGTGATCCTGCGTGATAGGTTTACCCCGGTCCAATGCGGCGCGGACGCCCCTCTTCCCTGTCCCCGGCCGCGCCGCGAGACGGCCGCTTCGCGGCGGGCGACGCTAGTGGCCGTACAGCGCGCGCAGTCCGCTGAGATAAATCTCTCCGCTCGGCGTCTTTGTCGGATCGGTCTCGACCACGTACACGTACGTCCAACGGATCGGATACGCGACGCCGCTCGGCAGCGACGCGGCCACCTGCCTCCACCCGGTCCAGTCCACGTGCCGCGCGAACGTCACCGTTCCGCGGTCGCCCTTCGCGTCGGTGTAGGCGCCGCGCAGCCACGCGCCGTCGCCGTCGCCGTAGACCCACACCGACACGCCGGTCGGTTCGCCGGGCAGCGGCAGGTCGGTCTCCACGTACGCGGCGCGGCTGCCCTGACCGTCGAGGTGAAACTGCAGGCGCAGCGACTGACGGTTGTCGTGGGTCGGGGTTGCGACGATCGACACGTCCCCGGTCACGGTCTGCGGCGGATACCCGCGGAACGACGCCTGCTCCTCGAACGCCGGAATCAGCCGGGCCTGCGGACCGCCGACCGACACACGCACGTCGGCGGCGGCGCCGGCAAGCCGCACCGTCAGCACGCCTGTGCCGGTCGCCGTCCCGGCGACGAAGGTCCCAGGCGCCTGCACGGCGCCGAGCGACGGCGGATCCAGTTGCCACGCGACCGATTCTTGAGGCAGCGCCACCAGACGTCCGGTGGAGTCCAACCCCGACACGCGCAGCGGCGCGCTCTCACCGACGGCCACCGAGACCGAGCCCGGCGACACCACCAGCCGCGCGAGGCGGGTGACGACCGAGACCGGCGCGCTCCCCGAGGCGCCGCCGCTCTGCGCGGTGACGGTGCCGTCCGCGGGCTGGGCGCCGCCGACGATGCTGCCGTCGCCGCCGACGAACACGAACTGCGGCACGGGTTGCCGCGGGCCCGCGGGTCCGCGGGCCGGTGGGCCCTCGATCCGGAGCAACCCGCCGGACGCGGCGAACTGCACGGGCCCCGTCAGCGGGACGGGATTGCCCTGCGCGTCCACGCCGATTGTAGGCGGCGTCACGCGCGCGCCCGGATAGAGCACCAGCGGCTGATTGTAGTTCACGAGGACGCGCACCGGCGGCCCGGGGGTCGCGGTCGTATAGACCAGGACCGCGTCGGCGACGGGCCGCTCCTGTCCGTCGGACGGGGAGTTGACGATGGACGCCTGCTGTTGTCCGGGTATCCGGACGACCATCTCCGCCGAGCCGCCGCTGTCGAACGCCATCGCCTGATAGGCGCCCTGCCGCTGCATGTACGCGGCGAGCTGCGGCCGGGTGAGCCCGATGCTGAGCCACGGCTGGCGGCCGTCCGCCTCGACGAACGTGAGGAAGCGGCCGTCCGGGCCGATGCCCACGGCCGCGGCCGGATACCGGATGTTGCGCTCGCCGGCCGCGGGCGGGTCGGGGTCTTCCACGATCTGTCCGCCGTCGACGAGGATGGGACCCCCGCCGACCGCCACTTGCGCGTTGTGCCAGTCGGGATCCGTCGTCAGGTTGACGGTGAGCGACGCGCCGGCGTTCAGTCGCCGCTGGATCCAGTCCGCGCCGGTGCCGCGGCCAAGCAGGACGATCTCGCCCTGCGGGAACGGCGCGAAGAACGCCTGCTGCGGCCAGATCTGCTTGACGAAGTAGCGGCCGCCCGGGGCCGCCGCCGAAGGATCGGCGGGCGACAATTCCGCGACCATCTGGCGCACGCCCGCCTCAGGCGGCGGCGCGCCGTAGCCGCGCACGCTCGAGATCACCATGACGCCGTTCTGCGGCAGGCCGGCGTTGAAACTCTCGAGCGGCTGCGTCTCTCCCGTGTCCGTCACGACGTTGCCGGTCCAGCGGTAGCGAATGATGCGCGCGGCGCCGTCACGGCCGATCGTGAGCGCCACGAAGCGCCACGGGCTCCTCAACAACTGGCCGTTGCTGACCACGATGTTGAGCGGCATGCCGGACTGATGAATGTCGAAATAATCGGCGTTGATGCCGGCGACGGCGCCGGCGCGCAGCGCCATCGAGGAGACGGTCTCGTCATCGCTGATCAACTGGTCGTGGGCGACCGTGACACCGAGGTGCACGGCGGGGTTGCGCAGGTCCACCAGCAGGTGATGCATGTCGAGCGGACCGTCGGAGGTCGCCATGGACACGTGCCGGTACTCGACGCCGGCGGCGACGGGAAGCGGCACCACGCTGGACGCCAGCACCGCGGGCCAGTCGGCCGGTCCCGCGCCCCGGGCCGAGGGGGCGACGAGCCCCAGCACCAGTAAGACCGTGAGCACGCGGGCCGTGCCCTGCCGCATCCTCTGCCTCATCGGTTTTGCGCCGTCCGCTGGTAGGTGTGTTCGTGCGCCGAAAATCGCGGGCCATTTCGGCGCACGGACGTCCGCGTCCTTCCCGCCGTGCGTCAGCGCTCGACGGCGGGCGCCGGCCGCACGCGCGTCACGGCGTCGGCGGTTTGGCGGGAGACGCGCCGGGCCGCGGGGCGGTGGGCGTCACGGCGGCCGGTTTGGCCCCGCCCGCCGGCTTCGCGCCGCCCGGCGCAGGCGCCTTTGGAATGGCGAGAAAGGCCGTGATGCGCTTCGGGAAGCCGTCGAACGCGTTCGAGGGCAGGCGGTACTGCAGGCCGAACGCGGGATTCGTGGCGAGCCACGCGCCGGCCGGCCCGCGGTACACCAGCACGCGCAGCGGCGCGCCCGCCCCGCCGTCGGTTTGAATCGCGAACGCGGGCGTGCCCGGCGATCCCGCGGGCAGCGGCTCGACCGTGTCGGCCTCGAGAATGTTGATCGAGGAGAACATGTCGCTGATCTCGCCGTCGGAGAGGCCGCCGCCCGAGAAGCCGGGGCCCTGACGGCGCACCTGCAAAACCTGCTCATCGCGGCTCCACGTTACCGCCGTCAGGTTTTGCGCGTTGTAGGGCAGAAGGCGCTTGCTGACGAGCGCGATCGGCGCCGGCGTCAGCCGGCCGATCAGGCCCGCGTCCAGCTCCAAGACCGTCGGCGCCCCGGCCACCATCCCGTAAGTGAGCTTCCCTTTTGATGCGAAGAGCAGACGCAGCGGGGCCTGCCGGTTCTTGAGCGTGACGTCCACGGTCACCGCGGGATGGTCGAGCCCGTACGGCGCGAGGTCGTGCACCCCATCGTGGAACTTCTTGGCGTCCGACGTGGTGATCGGAAAGAACAGATCGGTGACTTTGAAGTCGTCGGCCGGCCACGGGTGCGGGCCGGCGAGCCGCCAGCGGTCCGGCCCCAGACGCTCCACCGCGAGGGTGCCGGAGTGGGACGTCACGCTGACGCGCTGCACGTCGGCGTTGGGGAAATCCGCGAGTGTCTTCTGGCGCAGATCGTTTGCCGTCTTGGCGAGCGCGTCGTTCGCCGACGCGTCGACGAGGTAGACGGCGTCTCCCGGAACCGCGCGCGCGTAGCGTCCGGTCGAGACCGGCGAGGTCTTCCCGATGTCGACCGAAACCGTCTTGCCGTCCTGCGCGTGGAGGGTCAGCTCCGTGTCCGGCGCCGCCAGGCCGTACGCGGCCCAGTCCGTCGTCTTATCGGCCACCGTCCGCTGCGGCACGATCCCGAGGACCCCGTCCAGAAGATCCGAGACCGCGAAACTCGACGCGGGCGCGTCGAACGGCCGCGTCACGGTCCAGTGGGTGGCGTCCGTCCGGACGAGCTCCACGGTGCCCTTCGCCGTCCGCACCGTCACCTGCGTGATCGCGTTCTTCGACAGGTGCACCAGATGGCGCGCCTCTTCCGCACGCTGCGCCTGGGGGCGGTCGACCACAAGGATGTAGGCGCCGACGAGGGCGGCGATCACCGCCAGCGCGATCGTAACGCGGGGACTCACAGACTGCGCCTGCGGAAGTACACGGAGCCGCCGAGCAGGAGGAGCGCGAGCGGCAGCGCGATCACGCTCCCGACAAAGAGGTAGCGGCCCTGTTGCCCGGAGATGATAAACGGATCGAACGGCGAGACGCGCGGCGCGATGCTGACCAGGTTGCCCGACTGCGTCAGCCAGGCGACCGTGCTCGTGAACAGGTCGCGGTTGCCGACCAGGCCGACGTAGCTGTTGCGGATGAACGAGCTGTTGCCGAACAGCACCGCGGAGCCCTTTGCGGCCGCGGCCTGGACCGCGGCCGGCTTCGCGCCCGCCCCCTTCGACGCCGCGGCGCCTTTGGCGGGCGCGCCGGGCGCGGTCGGCGTGACCGATGCGGCGGGCGGCTGCGGCGCCGCCCCGGCGCCGGCGGCGGGGGTTACCTCCACGCCGAGCATCGAGGCGCCCTTGCGGTCGACGCCCGCCTGGTACGAGATGTCCTTCGCGTCGAGATTCGTCTTTACATAGCTCGCCTCGGAGCTTTTGACGATCGGCGTGACGGTAACGTCTTTCGCCTTCGCGTCGGGAACGAGCGGCGTCGCGACCGGAAACGCCGTCGCCAGATTGAAATTCTGCGTGATGTCGCTGTACGGGTACTGCGTGACGATGGGCACCGCCGGGTTCGCTCCCAGCAGGCGTGACACCGGATCGACCACGAGGCCGCCCGGCGCCGCGACGTGAAACTCCCGGCCGAGCCAGGCTCGGACTCCCGCCGGGCTCGTCGGATCGACCAGCACGAGCAGGTGGCCGCCGTCCCGGTAGTAGCCGTCGAGGGCGTCGAGCACTTGCGGCGGCAGCTCCTGGCTGGGCGAGGCCAAGATCACCGCGGACGCGTCGGCCGGCACCCGCGGCTCTTTAATAAGGAAGAGCGGCTTCACATCGAACCCCTTGCCGGTCAGCGCCTGCTTCACGGTGCCCATGCCGACCCGGGTGAAGTCGTCGAGCGGCACCTCACCGTCCCCCTGCACGACGTACACGCTCTTCTTGCCGGTCTCGAGGACGTGAAGCAGGCCGTTCGTCAGGGCGTCCTCGGTCGCGTCGTCGACGGTATAGGTCACGGCGCCGCGCTGTAGGACGATCTGGCCGTACGACGTCACCTTGAACTTCTGCGCCTCGGCGGGATTGCGGTCGGGATCGACGAGCCGGTACTGGAAGTTCTTCGAGTAGTACTGGTAGGTGCCGAGCAGATCCCGGTAGCGGCCGGTCGAGTCGGCGCTCGGAAACGCGATCGCCTCGGTCGGCCCGGGCAGCGTGCGCAGGATCTTGAGGGTCTGCGGCGAGAGCGAGTGCTCGCGCGTCGCGGTGAGATCCCACCGTGCGTGGTGCTCCGTGCCCAGGTAGTTGAGACCGATGAGCAGCGCGAGGACGAGCAGCGCGGAGACCAGCGCATTGGCGGTCAGCAGCCGGTTGCGGCGGAGCATCAGCCTACCTCCACTTTCGGGACTCGAGCGCGAGCGCGCCGAGGAACAGGAAGAACCCCGCCAAGCTCAGGAAGAACAGCACGTCCTGCGTGTCCACCGTGCCGCTCGAAAACGTGTTGAAGTGCGTGGCCACCGCGAGCGACGAGAGCACCTGCTGGGTGACCGAACCGGTGGCCTGCTGGGCAAAGCCGAGCACCCAGAACAGCAGCAGAAGCGAGAAGCCGATCGCCGCGGAGACGATCTGGTTCTCGTTGAGCGTCGACGCGAACAGCCCGATGGCGAGGAACGCGGCGCCGAGCAGCAGAAGGCCGAGGTAGGTCGCGCCGAGCAAGCCCCAATCGAGCCGGCCGATCACGGCGAGGCTCAGCGGCATGTACGCGCTGATCGCCAGGAGGACGAGGTACAGCACGACCGCAGCCAGGTACTTGCCGAGGATGATCGCGGTGTTGGTGACCGGCGAGGTCGCCAGCAGCTCCATTGTGTGGGCGCGGTCTTCCTCGGAGACGAGCCGCATCGTCAGCACCGGCACAAGCAGGATCATCACGAAGCTGACGTCCTGAAAGAGCGGGCTGAAGATGATGCGCGTCGGGTTGAAGTCGGCCGGCGGCGTGCCCTGCAGCTGCAGCACGTTGGTCGTGTACAGGCCGATCAGCGAGAAGAACAGGAAGCCGGTGATGAGAAAGAACATCGCCAGCGCGACGTAGGCGATCGGTGAGGCGAACAGCTGCTTCAGCTCTTTGCGCGCGATGACGAGCGTACCGTTCATGCCCGGGCTCCCTTCGCACTGCCCTCCTGGGCGGCGCCGTCCTCGTGCGTCACAAGCTTGAGGAAGACGTCCTCGAGGCTCATCGCCAGCGGGCGGAGCTCGAGCAGTCCCGCGCCGGACTCGACGACCGCGCGGGCGACGTGCTCGCGGACGTCGGTGCCGAGGTCGGATTCGACCAGCAACTCGCCGGGCGCCTCGGCCGCCGTCACGTGGCGCACGCCGGCGATCCCGCCGAGGCGCTTCGCGAGATCCGCGGACGGCCGCGCCGCCCGCAGGAGCGTCTTGTCCGAGTTGCGCAGCCGCGCGGCCAGCTGCTCGTAGGTGTCGACGGCAACCACCGAGCCCTCGTTGATCACGATGACGCGGTCGCAGACGGCGGTCGCCTCGGGCAGAATGTGCGTGCTGAGGATGATCGTGTGGGACCCGCGCAGGCCCTTGACGACGTTGCGAATCTCTACGATCTGGCGCGGGTCCATCGCCGACGTCGGCTCGTCGAGGATCAGGACCTCGGGGTCGTGCACGATGGCGTGCGCGAGCCCGACGCGCTGACGGTAGCCGCGGGAGAGGTTGCGCACCAGACGGTCCGCCACGTCGTCGACCCTGCAGAGGTCCATCGCGCGGTCCACGGCGTCGGAAATGCGCCGCCGCTCCACGCGCTTGAGCCGGGCGACGAAGGAGAGGTATTCGCGCGTGGTAAACTCGTCGTAGAGCGGTACCACCTCCGGCAGATATCCGAGATGGCGCTTCGCTTCCAGCGGCTTGTCCACGACGTCGATTCCGGCGATGGATGCCCGCCCCGCCGTGGGCGCCAGAAATCCCGTCAGGATCCGCATCGTCGTCGTCTTGCCGGCGCCGTTCGGGCCGAGAAACCCGAGGATCTCGCCTTGGCGCGCCTGAAACGACACATCGCGGATGGCCCAACGCTCCCCGTAGCTCCGGGAGAGCGACTCGGCCTGAATCACGAGCAAATCCCCCCTTCCAAGCGGACAGCCCCTATCCTAATCGCCAAGTTCCGCCGTTGCAAGGGCGGTCCGCGCCGACATGTCGCCGCGCCCGCGCGGCCGCTGTTGACGGTGATGCTTGCCGCGGCGGTCGCGGCCGTGCTCGCCGCGCCCGCGACCCTCCCGCCGGCCGCCGACGCCGGGCCGACCCCGGTGCCGCGCCTCGCGATGTGGATCGAGCCGGGCGCGAACCTCAAGCAGCTCAGCACCGTGGACGGCGTGCGCGCCGCGCTCGATCGGGCGAAGGCGGCCGGCATCGACACCGTCATGCCCGAGGCGAAGAACGCCTGGGGCTACGCGAGCTACCCCAGCTCGTTCATCCCGTCGCTCGCCGACTCGCCGATCCCGCACTCGGGCCCCGGCGGCGGCTACCCGCCGCCCGCGCAGTGGTATCCGCGCGACTACGATCTGCTGGGGACGATCATCACGGAGGCGCACGCCCGGGGCATCAGGGTCGACGCGGCGGTCAACACGTTCGGCGAGGGCTACTCGCCGATGCGCACCGGGCCGTCGTTCACGCACCCCGAGTTTCAGGCGACCGCGTACGTCGCCTTCCGGCGCGTCGTCTCACCAGACGGTAGTTCCTACGAACTGGCGGGCGTTGATGTTCCGCGGGGACAGGATCAGCTCGTGCTGTACACGCCGGCCGCCGGCGCGGCGAGCCCGGCGTCGCGTTGGGGCGTCGAGGCGGCGGTGGCCGACGGCGCCGTCACCGACCTGCGCGACCGCGCGGCGGGCGATGCGGACCCCGGCGCGGTTGCGGTTCCCAAGAAGGGGTACGTGCTGTCCGGTCACGGCGCCGCAGCGGCCTGGCTGCGCGGCGCGTTCAAGACCGGCGACCGGGTCACGATCGGCGCCGTCGAGACGCGCATGGAGCCGTCCTCGACCCACGACATTTTTGCGTTCGCGAATCCCGCGAACCCGGAGGTCTGGAACTACGAGCTGGCCGCGGTGCGAGAAATCGTGGCGAAGTACGACGTCGACGGCATCGTGCTCGACCGGACCCGGTACGACGACCTGTCCGAGGACTTCTCAGACCTGAGCCGCGCCGCGTTCGAACGAACGATCGGCCACCCGGTCGCGCACTGGCCCGAGGACATCTATACGTACGTCCCGCAGGGCTACTGGGTGACGCGCAGGTTCGGTCCGCTGTATCAGGCCTGGCTCGGCTATCGGGCGCAAACGATCATGGCGTACACGCGCGCGGCGCGCGCAGTGGCCAAGGCCGTGCGGCCGGGCGTCGCGGTCGCCATGTACGTCGGCTCGTGGTACCCGGTCTATTACAATGAAGGCGTGAACTGGGCGAGCCCGAACGTCCGGGCGCCCTACTCGTGGATCGGGGAGGGTTGGGTGCGGGCCGGACTCGCGCCCCTCCTCGACTACCTGATGATCGGCACGTACTACCGGCCGGTCACGACGTGGGAGGCGATCCGCCGCGGCGACGGCGCGCTGATCAGCGTTCAAGGCAGCGCCATGCTCGGTGTCCAGCTCGTACACGGCGACACGCCGGTCGTCGGGTCGCTGCTGCTCACGCTCTACGACGGGAAGCCGGCGACTCTCACGCGTGCGATCCGGATGTCGGACGCGGTCACGCGCGGGACCATGCTGTTCGACCTCGTCTATCTAAATACGCTCAACCTGTGGGACGCGATCCCGAAGCCCTAGACTCGGACCCCGTCCGGAGATAAATCGACCGGACCGGCGCGATCAGTACCGCGCCGGTCCGGTCAACACGTACCTCTCGATTCACGTTCTGCCGTGCGCGGCGGCTCCGGGACCTGCGAGCTCGGAGCGCACCGTATGCGGAGTCTCCTGCCGAACCGTCATCATCCAGCTGTGCCGCTGCGCTGATGGCGGCCGGAAGTGCGGACGTATTACCCGGCCTTCACCTCGCGCGGATACTGGCGGCAGGTCGGACGGTACGGCATGGAGCCGGGTCTACTATGGGCCATCCGCATCACCTCCTCTCATTCACTGGCCCTATCATCGCGCGCGCGTTTCGCGGTGTCAAGGGAGCGGCGGGAGGGCCGCCGCGGTACGGCCGTGGAACCGATCTCTCCGCAGCCATGGCGTTCAAAATCGCCGCGTTCGTGCTTCCCCTCGGCATCGACACCTTTGCCGCCGCCGTAGCGCTGGGCCTGCGGCGCATCCGTCCCCTGCGCCCCGCGGTGTTGTTCGCGCTGTTCGAAACGGTGATGCCGCTGATCGGCATCGCGGCCGGGGACTACGCCGGCCGCCGCTTTGCCGCCGCGGCGGTTTACGCGGGCGGCGCCATCCTCATCGGAATCGGCACGAACATCTTTCGGGAGGCCCGCGGCGCCGAGGAGGGGCCGGCGCACGCCTCGCTCGGAACCCTGCGCGGCACGGTACTCGCGGGGTTCGGGATCTCGATGGACGAACTCGCCGCGGGATTCCCCATGGGGGCGGCGCGGCTGCCGGTCCCGACGGTGCTCGCGGCCATCGGGCTGCAGGCGTTCGTCGTCACCGTCGCGGGCATATGGGCCGGCCGGCGGCTCGGGATTCGGGCGGGCCGCCGCACGGCGCGGGCGGCGGAGACGGCGGCCGCCGCGGCGTTCATACTGCTCGGCATGTATACGATCGCCGAACAGCTTGTGCGATGAGGCGGACCGGTTTTCTTCGATGAATCGACGAAAGGAGCGGATCGCAGAACGTGAGGACTACTTCTTGCCGTTGCTCTTGCGCTTGGAGTGACTCTTGAGCCAAACGGCGATGCCGTCGCGGGTCATGCCGCCCTTGGCGACACCCGTCACGAACTCGACGGCCTCCGACGCCGGACTGAGGGCTAGTCTGTAGCCGGCGCTCTCGAGGAAAAGACGCGTCGCCTCGAGCGCGGTGCGTTTGTTGCCGTCGTGGAACACCTGGTCGCGAATCAGCCGGTCGAGATAGAACGCCGCAAGGTCCCAAACCGTCGGCTGGGGACGGAGGGACATGCGCTGTTGCACAAAATTGACGAGCGAGTCGAGACTCGGTGGATAGACAACGTTCTGCTCTCCGGCGAGATAGAGCCCCCCGGTGGCACGGATCATCCGCTGGTTGACCGTCCTGAGTTGCTCGGTGGACAAGTACTTCATCGTTTGGCGAGCGCCTCCCAAACCAGCCGATTGTCGCGGAGGCTGCGCTCAAGGCTGGAGAGGAACAAACGTTCGCTCAGCATCTCGGCGGGCGGCAGCGGCCGTTTTGGACTGCGTGTGGCGATCTTCCTCGCGCGTGCCCGGGTGGCTCCGGGCCGCACCACTCTCACGCGTCCACGGGCCGGCTTGGCACGCCGTATCGACTTGCGGGCGCCTTTCCGGACGGCAGAAACCCTCGTTCGGGCGCGTTTCTCGGCCGACCGGTGCGCCTTGCCCTGTTTTCCGGACCTTCTGGTCCTCTTTGCCATCTTGGCAGCCCCTCATTTTAATCTATCACGCACCTCAGGCCGCACGCAACATTCTTGCCAAGAGTTGCATCAAGAAACCATCTTTCTGGGTCCGTGATTGAGAAAATTGGCGGTTAAATGCACCAAAATGAGCAATAGCTCATCTAAAACTCCGCCACGGAAGGCGGCCCTTGCCACAAAGGTGATCGAATCGTGGCGACGCCCCCGCAGCCTTCGATCCGGTCTTGGGGCCACGAAGCGAGAGCGCCGGGCCGACGGCCCGGCGCTCTCTCAGCAATTATGGGTGGCGTCTTTTGGAGGTATGGCCGCTAGCCCACCACTCTCACATTCTGGGCCTGCGGGCCTTTCTGGCCCTGTGTGATCTCGAATTCGACGACCTGCCCCTCTTCGAGATTCCGGAAGCCCTCACCGGCGATACCGGTGTAGTGCACAAACACGTCCTTGCCTTCCTCCGGGGTAATAAATCCATAACCCTTCTCACGATTAAACCACTTCACGGTACCCTTAGGCATAGCTACTTCATTCCTCCCCCAGGCCTAACAGCCCAACAAAGTGCCTGCTCCTTACTACGGCCCTGGCGGCGAATCCTGCACCCCCGTCCACGCGCCGGCCGTCGCGGGGGCGAAGCGGCCGGGCGACCAGATCTCCAAGCCCTCGGGCCACCTGTTCCTCGCGACGGCCTCGGCGATCGCCTCACCGATCAGGGGCGACTGGGTCACGGCCTCATCCGCCCCGGCGATCGCGACATAGAAATCCTCTCCGGCGCAGCCGGCGAGGGACCTGCCGTCGGCCCCCGTCGTCGAAACGACGAGCGGCGCGTGGAGGACGCGCGCGCGCGCGATCCCGGGGACGACGCGCACCGCCGCGGCTGCGATCCGGCGCAACGCGTCGAGGGTGGCGCGCAGGTCTTCCGCGGCGGCGTGATCGTCGACGGCGGCCGGAGGATCGAGGACCAGCTCGCCCGCCGGCTCTTGCCGGATTCCGTTGATCGTGTGCCGCACCAGCGGCGCCAGACGGTCCGTCACGCAGATCCGACGGCGCTTCGTGCGCATGGGCAGTACGATCCCGATCTGCCGCATCGCCGCGTGCAGCAGGTCGGCGGATGCCGCGACGATCCGGCGCGCCACGACTTCGTCGCGGCCGGCGCGGATGCGGAAACCGCCGTTTTGTCGAGCGATCCCGACGTGACCGCAGTTGAGATAGGCGGCACCGCCGAAACGCGTGGCCGCCCCGAGCAGGCGGCGAGCCAGCGCGCCGGCGTCGGCCGTGCCGTCGTAAGCGCAGTACACGGCGCCCGCGGCGCGATCCGTCAGCCCCGGCTCCCGCCGCAGCGTCTCATCGCGGGACAGCCAGCAGACCGGCATGCCGGCCGCGGCGGCCTCGGCCGCCCGGGCACGCCCCACCGCCTCCTCGGCGTCGGTAAGCGCCACTGTCATCCCGCCGGTGCGTCGGTATCCGAACGTCCCGATCGCATCCTGCAACCCCGGCAAACGCTCAGCGCCGCGGAGTGCGAGGGTGATGTCCGCCGGTGTCCCGGTTTGAACCGGAACCGCGGCCCACGTTGGGAATCCGCCGCCGGGGCTCGCCGCGTCGACGACTACCGGCGCGATCCGGCGGCGCGCGAGCGCGTAGGCCACGGCCGCTCCGGCGCAGCCCGCGCCGAGCACGGCGACCTCGTAGCCGCGCGTCCGGTCAGGCATGACCGTCGCCCGAGTCCGCATCGGATGGCAACAGTGCTCCGAGCGGCAGCGGCCGCAGCGGCGGCCACAACGCCGGAAGGGGAATGCGGCCCGCGGGCGTTTGGGAAAATTCGCTCAGCCACCGCACCACCGGCCCGCCGCAGCGCCGCCACCGGCATTCGCCGAGACCGCAGCCTGTCAGGGCGGCGAGCGCGTCGGGCGCCACCGCGCCACTCACCGCCGCGTCGCGCAGCGCATCGAGACGCACCCCTTCGCAGGCGCACATGATCGTGTCCGGACGCGGCGTCCACGCTTCGATCGTCTCGTCCGGCACGACGCCGAGCATGAGGGCCTCACGCGCCGCGTGGCGCAAGGGGGCGGACGCGGCGGCCAATCTCGCGCGTGCCTCGGCGATCTTGGCGTCCGGGTCTTCGAGCAGACCGAGCAACCGGAGCGCCGCCCGCGCGGCGAGACGTCCCGACTCGGCGGCGGCCCTCGGTGTATCCACCCCGGCCGCATCGCCGGCGACGAACAGGGCTGGCGTCGGGCCGTGCAGAGCCAGCATGGGGTCGTAGCGCGGCACGAAGCCGCCGAGCAGCGGCTGGTAGACGCACGGAGATCCGGCGAGCCGCGCGAGCTCGATCGCGGGGACGCGCGGCGACTCGACGCAGAGCAGCCGGCACGGAAGCGCGGCCCCGTCGTCGAGGACCGCCTCTTCGACCGCGCCGTCGCCGCGCGCTTCGGTGAGCGCACCGGTGGTCACCGGAATCGCCGCGGGCACGCCGTTCGGCCGGTCGGCCGCCACGAGCGTGACCGCGATCCCCCGCTCCGCGAGGCGGGTCGCGAGCGCCGCATGCTCGCCGCGCGCGACCACGACCGCCGGCCCGGATTCAGCCGTGACGCGGCCGGCGCGAACGGCGTCCCAGCCGGCCTCGAGCGTGAGTACGCCGCGAAGCGTCCACCCGGGGAAGGGGGTCATCACTTCCGGCGCTCCGGTGGCGAGCACGACCGCGAGGGCGGCAACCGTGTCGACGCGCTGCGCACGCAGCACGCCGAGCGCGCGGCCGGCGATCGCCCACACCGGACTGCTCCGCCACACCTCGGCCGTGCCGAGGTTCCGCATGAGACCTTCGGTCAGGCCGCGGGCGCCGGGCACGAGGACCGCGCGGCCGCCCAGCACCGGCCGCTCCTCGATCAACAGGACGCGGGCGCCGGCCGCCTGCACCTCGCCGGTCGCCGCAAGTCCGGCCGGGCCCGCCCCGACCACGGCGACGTGCCGTTCGGTCTCCGTCATGGCTGCTGCCTCAGGACGACGTGGGACATCGGGGACCTACCAGTTCCGCTCTCCGCGCGTCTCCTCCTGCGGCCGCGCAGGTCGCCCGGCGCGTTCCATCGAACGCCATGGCGAAGCGGCGCGACCGAGCGGACCGACCGGGGTCGAAACGGCGTGCCGCCGAACGGAGGCGGGCCTGATGCGGGACGCAATCGACGACGGGCGGCGGACCGCGGGCGAGGACGCGGGCGCTGCGGACTCGACCGGCACGATCCTCCGCCGTCTCTTTCACAACCTCGGCCTCATGACGCAGGTGTACGCTCTCGCCGCGGCCCGGGATCTCCGCCTCGCGGTTCGCGACATCGTGTTGGCGATCGTGCTGCTCGGCACCGTGATGATGCTCGGATTCTATCTGCTCGCGCTGCTCGTCGCCGCGGCCGTGCTGGCGCTCGGCCAGGTGGTGCCGGCCTGGGGCGCGGCGCTCATCGTCTTCGGCGGCGTGGCGCTGGCCATGGGCCTCTTGCTGCTGATCATGGCCGCGCGCCTCCGGCGCATCGTGGCGCGCATGCGCACCACGGTCCAAGCCGCAAAGGAGGATGCCCGGTGGTTCCGCACGCGGATCCTTCGGATCGACTAGCCGACACGCGGCGCGCGATCGAGCGGGACGCGCACGAACTGCGGGCCCGCGCCCGCGGCGCGCGGGCCAAGGTGCTCGGGGCGCTGAGCGGCCTCGCCGAGATTCGCCAGGCGCTGGGAGTCGTGATGCCGCGGCGGCGCGAGCGCGCGCCGGCCGCCTACGACGACGGCGACGGACGGGTCGCCGAGCGGTAGCGGCCGCGCCGCCGCGCGGACCCTACCGCCGGAGGCCGTGCTCCTCGCCGCGCAGCAGCGCTTCGACCTCCCGCAGCGTCGCGCGGCAAAAATCACCCGTGTAGGTCTGCTTGAGCGCGGCGAGCGCCGCGCCGTACCGGAGGCCGTTGCCGGTGCCCCGCGCGAGGTAGCCGTAGAGAAATCCCGCCGCAAACGCGTCGCCCCGGCCCACGCGGTCCACCACCTCCGCACGGAACGCGGACTGCCGCACAACCGTCTCGGCGTCCGCGGCGACCGCCCCCGCCTCGCCGCAGGTCAGAACGAGGACGCGGCAGCGTAGACGGTCCCGCAGCGAGCGCGCGACAGCCTCGGCGTCGCCCCGCGCCTCGAACACGCCGCGCGCGTCCCGGTCGTTCACGAACACGATGTCGAGCCCCGTAAGCAGCGGCGTCAGGATCTCGCGCGCCGCCGCCGGCTGCCACAGCGTCGCCCGGTAGTTGACGTCGAACGAGATCAGCAGCTGACGCGCGCGGGCCTCCGCGATCGCGCGCGCCACGACCTCCCGGGGCCGCTCGCCCAGCGCGGGCGTGATGCCGGTGAGGTGCACCACCCGCGCGCCGTCGAGGAGGGACCACGCCACGTGATCCGCCGCGATCGCGGCGAACGCCGAATGGCGCCGGTAGTAGAACACCTCGCCCGGGCGCGGCGGCGCGGCCGGCTCCAAAAACATCACGCCGGCCGTCCCCTCGGCCGCCCACATGATGCCGGTATCGTCGACGCCGGCGGCGCGCACCGCCTCGGCGATGCGCCGGCCGAGCGGAGTGGCCGGCAGCCGCGAGATCCATGCGGCCGGCGTGCCGAGACGCGCGAGCGCGACGCACACGTTGGCTTCGGCGCCGCCCACCTGCACCGCCAGCGCCGGCGCGGATTCGAGCGACTCGCCGGCCGGCGGCGCGAGCCGGATCATCGCCTCACCGATGCCCACCACGGTCGCCACGCGCGCCGGCCCCCTTCAGTCCTGCTGACTCTGCGCCGCGAGCGCGCGGACGAGGGACTCAACCCGCGTCCGCACGGCGGCGGCGTCGACCGGGCGATCTCCGGGTCCGACCAGCGCCGAGCCGATGCCGACCGCCGCGGCGCCCGCGGCGAACCACTCGGCGACGTTGTCGGGCCGCACGCCGCCCGTCGGCAAGAACCGCGCGGCCGGCAGCGGGGCCCGCACCGCGCGGAGGTGGGCCGGCCCGCCGATGTCCGCCGGGAACAGCTTGATGAGACGCGTTCCGCCCTCGAGCGCGCTTAGGATTTCGGTCGGCGTGTACGCTCCCGGCACGGCCAGCATGCCCTGCCGGCGCGCCGCCTCCACCATGCCCGGCGACAGTGCCGGACTCAGCAGAAACTGCGCCCCCGCATCGAGCGCGCGCCGGGCCACGGCGGCGTCGGTCACCGTCCCCGCACCGACGAGCACGGACGGAAACCGGCGCCTGAGCCGCTCGATCACCGCCGCGGCGCTCGGCACCGTGAAGGTGATCTCGACGATGTCGAGGCCGGCGCCGACGAGGATGGCCCCCAGTTCTTCGGCCCACTCGGCGGATGCGGTGCGGACGATCGGGACGACGCGGGTCTTGAGAATGGCGGCGAGCGCCCGGGATGCCTCCACCGGCGGCCTAGCGAACCCGGGTCAGGGCTCGTCCTGCGAGAGCGTGACGCCGCCCGCGTCGGCGGACTGCTCGACCGGCGAGATGGAGAGGGTCTCCGCGATGGCGGCGAACGGGGGCCGCTCCGCGGAGTGCGCACGCTTCATCCTATACAGCTCCCGGTCGGCGGCCGCCATGAGCGCGTCCACGGCCCCCCCGTCGTCCGGCCAGGTCGCGAGCCCCCACGACAACCTCATCGCCCGATCGCCGGGCTGGCCGGACCCGGTCGCGTCGATCCGCTCCAGCCGGCGCAGGACCGTTTCGGCCTGGTCGCGGTCCGTGTTGGGGAACAGCAGGATGAATTCGTCGCCGGCGAGCCGTCCCGCGATGTCGTGCGCGCGGATCCCCAGCCGCAGCAGGTCGGCCACATGCACCAGCACGGAATCGCCGACTTGGTGCCCCAACGCGTCGTTGATCTGCTTCAGGTCGTCGAGGTCCACGATCGCCACGCTGAGCGGCTGTGCGTCGCGCGCCGCGCGGCTCAGCTCGGCGCCGAAACGCTCCAGAATCGAGCGGCGGTTGGGCAGCTGCGTCAGCTCGTCCGTGCTGGCCAGGCTCCGAAGCTCCCCGTAGAGGCGGGAGACCTCGATCGCACCGGCGAGATAGCGCGCCACGACGGTCAACACGTCGAGGTCTTCCGGCTGGAACGCGTCGACCGCGCTGCGGTGAGCGCTCAGCACCCCGATCACGCGGCCGCGCACCATGAGCGGCGCGTAAATGCCCGAGCGGATGTCGTCCCGCTGCCGGTAGACGCGCGCGTCGCCGTGCATGTCCGGCACGTACAGCGGCTGCCGCGATTCGACCACGGTCCAGTTGAGGCTGCGGCCGTGTGGAACCGTCAGGCCCTTGAACGGAATGCGGAGGCCCGCGGCGCCCACCATCGTGAGAACGTCCTTGGCCTCGTCGATGAGACCCACGGTGCACGAGTCGAACCCTGCTTCTTCGCTGAGCATCTCGAGCGTGCCGTCCACCAGTTCCCCGAAGCTGAGCACGACTGTCAGCTCCGTCGCGAGACGCGCGAGGAAGGCCAGCGCCTTGTCGGAATGACCGCGCAAAGACGACGAGCCGGGCCCCTCCGTCATCGCCGCACCGCGCGCGGTCGCGCCGGCCCGCCGGATGATGCGCGGCGAGCCCGGCCGGCTTGCCGGAGCGCCAAAGAGGTCACAGGGTTTGTACCGCAACGCGTCATGGGGTACCCAATCGAGCGCACTCGAAGTGCCGTACCACGCCTTCTTCCCCTACCCCGTGGGGTTTAGACGCCGCGGGCCGAAACCCCCGCCGGAGCGGAATCAAGTTTCATTCGACCGCACCCACTCGTACAAGACGTCGGGCTCGCCCTCTTCGTTGCGGGATCCGTCGTTGAGGTCCACGACCGCAAACCCCCGGGCCTCGTAGAACGCCCGGGCGCGCACGTTGCGCTGAAACGTAAACAGCCGCAGCCGTCCGGCGCTGAGTTCCTTCGCCCTGGCGAGCAGCGCGCTGCCCACGCCGCCGCCGTAACATCCCGGCCGCACGTAGAGGTGGTCGAGCATGTTCCGCGCCGCGTTGAGCGCGGCGAACCCCAGAATGCGGCCGTCCGCGACGGCCACCCACATGCCGCCGTCGCGAAAAACCCTATGGGCGATCCAGCGACGCGTCTCGTCGTTGGTGTGCAGCTCGGGGAGGTATGGCAGCGCGTCGCGGCGGGATGCGAGAAAGACTTCGGCCACCTCTTCGAGATCCGCCGCGGCCGCGGGCCGCAGCACCGGCGGGGGCATGCCTCAGTCTATCATTTCGAAGACCGCCCGCCGGACGTGACTAAGAACCGGGGGCAGCGGGCATACCATCCCGAAAGGTCGCGTCAGGTCTTCCGCAATTTTGACGGCACGATCGCGGCACGGCCGTGGCGCGAGACGCGCCGAGGATGACAAGGGAGCCGCCGACGATTCGACAGGACACCCAGCGCGGACGGGATACAGACGTGGACCCTGCCGCTAGTTCCGGCAGGCGTCGGGGGCGCGATGCGGCTTGGTCGGATGCCGCGGTCCTCGGCGTCCTGGCCCTCGCTCTGTTCATCAGCGCAGATATGTTCAACCTCCATGAAGTCCTGACCGGCTTGGTCGGCGCGAAAACCATGGAGCGCTATCAAGTCGACGAGTTGTTTATCGTATTCACACTCCTCGGGTTCGGCCTTATGGCCTTCGGGTACCGCCGGTGGCGCGAGACCTATCGAATAATCGTACGGTACGAGGACGCGGAGAGAGACCTACGTGACAGTGAAGGCCGGCTCCGCCAGATTCTCCATGAGCTGCCTGTGGCCGTGCTCGTCCGACGTGCCGACGGATCCGTTGCCTACCAAAACGACCTGGCGGTGAAGCTGCTGGGGGCGTCCCTGGCGGCCTCGCCGCGGGACTCGATCATGGGCGCGCATCTCTACCGAGCCGGATCGCCGGAACCCTACCCTACCGACGCGCTGCCCGATGTGCGCGCCCTCAAAGGCGAACGGATCGCGCTCAACGACGTCGAGGCCCGGCACGGGACCGACATCCGGAATCTCAACAGTCTGGCCCTACCGATCCTGGACTCGCTTGGTCACATTACCCATGCCGTCGTGGTGGCCGGCGACGTGACGGATCAGCAGCGGGCGGACCTGGCCCTTCATGAGACCGCCGATCGTTTGGCGACAACCGTGGCTACCCTGAGCAGGCATACCGCTGACATGAGCGCTCTATCCGAAATGGTACATCTCCTGCAGTTGTGCCCCACGCTCCCGGACGCGTACGCCGTTATCCCTCGAAGCATCCAGCGGCTGTTGCCCGGCGCATCCGGCGTCGTGTATATCTTGGACCCGTCCCGGACGGCGCTCGAGGCCGCCGTGGGTTGGGGTGCGCAAGCACCTGCGGCGCAAGCGTTCAAGCCCGACGACTGCTGGGCGGTGCGGCGGGGGCAGGCGCACGTCGTCGCTGGTCCGGAGGGGGCGTTGGTGTGCCCGCACGTCGCGCACGTACCGGACGGCGGCTATGCCTGCGTGCCGCTAAGGGCCCGCGGCGAGTCGATCGGCGTTCTGTTTGTCGCCGGCCCGCGGCGCCCGTTCGAGGCCGCCGGGGTCGAACGAACGGGGTCTGCCGAAGAAGCCGGCGTATCCGTCGCGCTCATCGGGGAACATTTGGGCCTCGCGCTTGCAAACCTGCGCTTGTGGGAGACTCTGCGGACCCAATCGATCCGGGATCCTCTGACCGGACTCTACAACCGCCGATTCATGGAGGACGCCTTCGAGCGGGAGTTGTACCGCGCCGGCCGCGGTCATCATCCGGTCGGGTGCGCGATGTTCGATCTCGATCACTTCAAACAGTTTAACGACACGTTTGGGCACCAGGCCGGCGATACGTTGTTGAAAGAGCTTGGCCGCCTGCTGCGATCTGTGACACGTCACAACGATATCGTGTGCCGGTACGGTGGCGAGGAGTTCGTGTGGATCCTACCGGATGCGCCGCGCGACGAGACCTTGCGCCGGGCTGAGCAGTTTAGAACCGCCGTCGCGAGTATGACCGTGACGCATCTCGGGCGAGGTTTGGGATCAATTACCGTCTCGCTCGGGATATCGATGTTTCCGGAGCACGGTGAGACGGTGGAAACGCTGCTGCGACTCGCAGACATGGCCCTATACAAGGCGAAGGTGGGTGGGCGGGACCGAATCGAAACCGCTGTTGCGTGAAACGCTGCGCAAGGACCGTCCAATAGTCCAGATTCGCCGGAAAGTGGGCATCTAAGCATCCTGCAAGATAACCATAGGTTTGAGCCGGTTTGACGTCAGACGGCACGTAGGACGGTCTTGCCGATGAAGAAGGGTCCACGGGTTGAGGACGCGATCGGCGCAAACCAACGCGCCGGCAGCCCCCTATCCCACGCCGCGCGGCGATTCAGCGTGAGCCGTACTCCAGAATCCCCGGACGCGTACCGGACTCTCTTTGAGAACCTTCCCGTCGGAGTGTATCGCAGTTCACTCTCGGGCGTGCTGCTCGACGTCAATCCCGCTTTGGTGCACCTGTTGGGGTATCCCGATCGCGAGACTCTGCTGCAAGTGCCGATCAAGGACATACTCCCCGACGCCGGGCAGCGGCGGCAACTCGCTAAAGCTATAGGGCAGACGGGATCCATCTCCGACTTTGACGCCACCCTTCGCCGCGCCGATGGCGGTGCGCTCGCAGTACTCGTCAGCATCTTTGCACAGCGTCGTCCGGACGGGTGCGTGTGCTGCCTTGAGGGCATCGTCGTCGATGTCACGGCCCAGCGGCATCGCGACGAGCGCATTGGGCTGCAGGCGGCAGCGCTTGCGGCTGCCGCAGACGGCATCGTCATCACCGACTCGAAGGGCGCGATCGAGTGGGTCAACCCCGCCTTCACCCGGCTGACCGGCTATACGTTCGCGGAAGCGGTCGGCCGCAATCCAAGACTGCTCAAGTCCGGGCGCCACGATGCGGCGTTCTATGCGACGCTCTGGACCACAATTCAGTCGGGGCAAGTCTGGCACGGTGAAACGACCAATCGTCGAAAAGACGGCACGGTCTATACGGAAGAACAGACAATTGCGCCGGTAGTCGATCGCGCGGGCCAAATTGCCCACTTCATCGCCATCAAGCATGACATCACCGCTCGGAAGAACGCCGAAGAGACGCGGCAGCGACTCGCCGCAATCCTCGAGGCGACACCCGACTTCGTGGGCACTGCCACCGCGGACGGCAAACCGATGTATCTGAACCGCGGGGGCCGGCGGTTGCTCGGTGTCGGGGACGAGAGCGTCGAGGACTTCGCGCAAGAGACAATCTTTGACGCCTACCCGGAGCGATTGAGAGAGTTCATTCGGCGCGACGCTGTTCCCGCGGCGATACGTGACGGACAATGGCACGGCGAGTCGACGTTGTTGCGCCGCGATGGGGGCGAGATTCCCGTCTCTCAGGTTTTGATCGCACACACGGCGCCGGATGGAACCGTGGAGTTCCTCTCCACAATCATGCGCGACATTACGGAGCGGAAGCAGACCGAGGACCAATTACACCGCCAGGTCGAGCGGTTGGCCGCGCTTCGGGAGATCGATATCGCGATCACGTCGAGCACGGACCTGCGGGTGACCCTCGACGTCATTCTCGACAAGATCATCACTCTGCTGGAGGTCAACGCCGTCGACGTCTTGTTGTTGAACCCGCATACGCAGACGCTTGACTATGCGGCGGGCCGCGGTTTTCGCACCGGCGCGCTCGGGAAGACGCGGCTGTGGCTGGGTCAAGGGCACGCCGGACAGGCGGCGATTGACCAACGGCCCGTAATTGTTCCCAATTTGGTGGACACCCCGTTGCTCCGCGCGTCGTTGATCGCCGGCGAAGGGTTCATGGCGTATGTAGCCGTCCCCTTGGTCGCCAAGGGGGTGGCGAAGGGTGTCCTGGAGTGCTTCACCCGGGTGCCGAAGACTTTCGATGCGCCGTGGCTGGATCTATTGGAGACATTTGCCGGGCAGACGGCGATTGCCGTGGACAATGCGACGCTCTTAAGCGACCTAACGCGGTCCAATAACGATCTCACGTTGGCCTACGAGGTCACGCTGGAAGGATGGTCGCGTGCCCTTGATTTGCGCGACAGCGACGCCAAGGGGCACAGTCAACGCGTATCCGAGATCACGTTGCGGGTGGCCCGCGCGCTCGGCATGAGGCCGGCGGAACTCGGGCACATCCGGAGAGGAGCGCTCTTGCACGATATTGGCAAGATGGGGATCCCCGATGCGATTCTCCTGAAGCAAGGTCCGTTAACCGACGAGGAATGGCAGATCATACGGCGCCATCCGGCGTCCGCCTATGAACTGCTACAGCCGATCCCGTACCTGCGCGAGGCTGTCGATATCCCCTATTGCCACCATGAACGGTGGGACGGCAGCGGGTACCCTCGGGGCCTCCGGGGCGAGCAAATTCCCGTCGCCGCTCGGATTTTCGCGATCGCCGACACTTGGGATGCTCTGCTAAACAATCGTCCGTACCGCGCAGCCTGGAGCCATGAGCGTGCCGTGCGACATATACAGGAGCAAGCAGGGAGAGCCTTCGACCCCAAGATAGTGGACGTGTTTCTCAACCTTGAAAAGACCGGGGATCTTGCGGTGTAAGAGCGGTCGCCACAAAAATCGCGAGTGTTTCGACGAAAGATCCGTGCAGAGATCGGTGAAATATCTCCCGCGCAAATCAGACCGCGGACGAGGGAAGATCGGGCGTGTGCTCGATGTGGCGGTCCTTTCATAGGGCCTAAGATCGTACCAAGACAATCACATACGGGCACCTCGTCTAAGGGCAAACCCAGGGTAACCTGGGGACGCAAAACCACGGGACAGCCGGCAACCGCCGGCGCGTCAGCCGGGTCGCCGAGGGCCGGTCTTAATGACAGGGGGCCTCATTGTATGGGTCCGACCGGCACGGTGTCACCGGCCAGCGCCAGAAACTTGCCTGCGGAACAGGGAGGCCGACCGTGGGCCACAGACCATCGCCTTGAGGAATCACCGGACGCGCTATTGACTTCGGTGGTCATTGTGTGGACGGCGATCTGTTCGGTTCTGACAGTCTATGATCTGTATCTTCTCGGAATGGCCCTGTGGCAGAGTGTTGTTCTATGATCGTCACCGCGGGGGCTGTGGCCGCAGTGGATAAAAAAAGTGGCTGTCAGCTGACCTAATCCCCTGCAGCGCCGCGTGCCGCAGGGCGCCGCCTCCAGCAGCAACAAGGAGAGCGAGCCAGGATGCCTGACCCGCTCTCTTTCTTCGGTAAAGGCCTGCTGCCGTTCAGCTGGGTTTCGCGAAGTGCTCCGCGCTCATCACTTCGATTCCGACGAACGGCTCCCCACCCTCTACCCAGGCGTCGTGCCCCGGTGGGATCGTGTAGGACATCCCGGACGTGATTGATCTCTGGGTGCCGTCGTTCATCTTGATCGTCAGGCGACCAGAGACGGCATAACCAACATGCGCCATCTGACAAGTGTCGGTCTTGACGACCGGCTTAATGCATTCCGACCACCGCCAGCCGGGCTGAAGGGTCATCCGGCCCAGCGTGAAGTCCCCCAGCCGGACAACTTCGAGACGTGTCTTGTTTGGAGCCCGTACTTCGTCCGGCGTATCGTGCGACTTTGTCTCCAGTTTCTGGACCTTCATCCCATTCGCCACGGCGCTTCCCCCTGACACTCAAAGTGACTTCGGTCGTTCGTCGGTGCAACTTAGCGTTCATCCGCGACGTCGCCTGGCATCGGCCTCGCCAACCGCGTGGTGTTCATCCCTCGATCATTCGGGGGCTGCGAGACTTTACCGCACCACGACCGTCGCTTTCATCCCGAAGCCATCGTGCACAGCGCAGACGTACTCGAACGTGCCCGGCTTCGTGAATGTGAGGCTGTAGCTCCGAACGCCTGGGCCGTCCGTCGTCATGAACCCGGAATTGTAGAACCCCGCGCCGCGGTGAACGCCGCCGCCCGACGGGGTCATAACCTGCGGTGTGACCAGCAGCGTGGGCGGACCCTGCTTCGCCGGGATCATCGTCGCGATGTCGAAATAGCGCTTCCCGACGCCAAACGAAACCGTGTGCAGTTCGGTCGGGTCTTGCATGACCCAAGTCACGGTATCGCCTCGGTTGATCGTCAACGTTTGGACGGGGAACCGATACACTGTGACCCCGTCGTGCATCGAGCCCGGGAGGCTCATGGTGTAGGTACGCTTTCCGCCGGTCATCGCAACCGTGGGCTTCATTGCCGCCCGAAGGGCCGCGGCCTTGGTCAGCGCCGCCTGCGCCTGCGCCGTCGCCATCTGATCGTATTGTGCCTGCGTCATCGGATAGGGACTGCCGGCCGGCTGGACGGTAACGGTCCCCTCCATTCCCGGGTGAAACATGCAAAGGTACTTGTAGGTCCCGGCTTTCGTGAAGCTCGCCGTGTAGCTCTTCGGAGCCTGCGGATCGGTCAGCAGCGCACCGCCGCTAATAGTTCCCGCACCGTCGTACGGTTTCTTCGGCGATGCAAAGAACACGACCGGGTTCCACAACACCTGCCCCTTGCTCTTGCCGGGAATGATCAGGTCCGGCGCCTTCCCTCCCGCGGGGAAGAAGATGGTGTGCTCGGAGGCGGCCAGTGTCCACTGGACGGAATCCCCCTCATCGACGGTGATCTCCTTCGGGAGAAACAGCAGCGCCTGATCCGCTTGGTTCGTGGCCGCGGCCCCGGCCCGCACGATCCACGTCTTCGCGGCGCTCGCCCGAGGCGGTAGCGGAACGAGTAACAGCAGCCCAACGGCCAATACAATGCCGATCAGTCTCCTCATTAGCACTCCCCCAATTGATGTATCCGCCGATTTCGACACAAAGCGCATCGAGCGAACGGAGCGCCCGCAAGAGCGCACTGGCTCCGCTAAGCGGAGCGCCTATGGATCTCTGATCTCTGATACTGGTGGGATCAGACGGGAGGAGCGAGAGCGTAAGGCCGCAGTCGTATCGTCGCGCGCGGGCGTGCCCCATCGAACCAACCTAAGGCACGATAGAACGCCGGCGCTCGGGGGCCGGCGGTCGTTGCCGCCACTTTGACCCGACGCGAGGAGTGCACTCCAAAAACAGGTCGCCGTGGTCTCTGATGGAACCAATCGACGACTACCGGCGACCTACCCGTGCCGATCCGGAGCGCCGAATCAATGCCGGCGCCTTCCGTCGTCGAAGCCGTGGATCGGGACGGCAAGAAACCGGCCAAACTACCGGCATAGAGTGTCTCTGCGGCACCACGCGCCGGAGGCAGCGGCGCCGCCACCGCGACCACCAGGGCGAGGAGAACAAAAGACCCGGAGGATCTGGACAATCTCATTCGAGCGGTCTTTTCGCCGCCGGTTCCACAGCACCTAGCAGCTCAGACCGC